>NZ_JANQCZ010000005.1:0-131775 GCF_024723605.1 Campylobacter sp. LMG 17559 | reverse complement strand
TAATTTTTATTTTACTCCTTTTTATGATATAGGTTATGCTTGGTATGAAAAAGATGGGGGTAGATTAGCAGATGAGCATTTTTTAGATGCAGTAGGTTTACAAGTACTTTATAATAAAGCTAATGAGTATTATATAAAGCTTGATGCAGCTAGAGCATTACATCAGTATAAATTTGATGACGATCATAGAATGAAATTGTATTTAAGTGGTGGGGTGTATTTTTGAGATTGCAAGCTTGAAATAGCTTGCAAATTTTATTAAATATTGAATCTAAAATGCATTACATCGCCATCTTGTACGATATAATCTTTTCCTTCAAGGCGTAGTTTTCCTGCTTCTTTAGCGCCACTTTCTCCTTTGCAAGCGATATAATCTTCATAAGAAATCACTTCAGCTTTGATAAAACCTTTTTCAAAGTCGTTGTGGATTACACTTGCTGCTTTTGGTGCTTTCCAGCCTCTTTGTATAGTCCATGATCTAACTTCTATTAGACCTGCTGTAAAATAGCTAATTAGATTAAGCTTTGAAAATGCTGTGCGTATAACTACTTCAAGCCCACTACGTTCAATCCCTAAAGATTTTAAAAACTCAAAATGCTCCTCATCGCTTAAAGCTATCATTTCCTCTTCTATTTTAGAGCAAAGTTTGATAACCTCATGACCTGATTTTGCTGCAAATTCTTTGAGGTTTTTTACAAATTCATTATCTTCTAAAAGGGAATTCTCATCTACATTTGCCCCATATATCACTTCCTTAGCTGAAAGCAATCTTAGTTCTTTTATAAGAGCATGATAGACTTCATTTTTATTTGGGAAAGAACTTGCACTGTTGTTTTGATTTAAATGTTCTAAAAGCTCATTAGCTAAAGCCAAACTTTCTTTTGCACCTTTTTCGTTGGCCTTTGCACCTTTGGTGAGTTTTTCTATTTTTTTACTAAGTTGTTCTATATCTGCTAGTATAAGTTCTGTTTCTATGATTTGCACATCACGCACAGGATCAACACTGCCCGCAACATGGGTGATATTTTCATCATCAAAACAACGCACAATATGTAAAATCATCTCTGTTTCACGTATGTTAGATAAAAATTTATTACCCAAACCCTCACCTTTGCTAGCGCCAGCTACCAAACCTGCTATATCAACAAATTCTATATTTGAGCGTATGATTTTTTGTGGATTGACAATCTTTGCTAGCTCTTTTAAGCGATGATCAGGTACAGGTACGACTGCTTTGTTTGGCTCTATGGTGCAAAATGGATAATTTGCACTTTCTGCATTTTGTGCTCTTGTTAGTGCATTAAAAGTGGTAGATTTTCCAACATTTGGAAGCCCTACTATACCAACTGATAAACTCATTTTTGTTTCCTTGAAAGATAAAGTAAATATGAAAGACACATTCTAACACCCGCTCCACTTGCACCAAAGCTATGATAACCCCAAGCTTTTTCTAAGTAAGCTGGCCCTGCGATGTCTAAATGTAGCCATTTGTCTTTGTATTCTTCTCTAATGAAAGAATTTAAAAATAACCCCGCTGTAATAGCCCCACCATAACGACTTGAAGAGGTATTGCTAACATCTGCTATATTTGATTTTATAAGCTCTTTTAAATGTGGGTTAAAATGTAAAATAGTAGCTAAATCTCCACTTTTTTTACTTACTTTGAAAAAATCATTTTGTAAATCTTCATTATTTCCCATGATAGCACTTGTGTATTCTCCAAGTCCTACTACGCAAGCTCCAGTTAGAGTGGCAAGATCTATTAATAAATCAGGTTTTAGATCTTGAGCAAGCGAAAGACAGTCTGCTAAAACTAATCTTCCTTCTGCGTCGGTATTTCTAACCTCTATACTCACACCTTCTCTTGAGATGAGTACATCATCAGGCTTGTAAGCATTTCCACCTATCATGTTTTCAGTTGCACCGATGATAGAATGCACTTCTATATCAAGGTTTAATTCACTTGTACCTTTGATGATAGCCATTGCGGCCGCACCACCACTTTTGTCAGATTTCATCGTTAGCATATAATCAGCAGGTTTTAAACTAAGTCCACCACTATCATAAGTTAGCCCTTTACCTACAAACACTACTTTCATTTTTGCATTTTTTGGTTTGTATGAAAGATGAATGAGTTTTGGTGGATGGATCGAAGCGCGATTTACTGCTAAAAATGCTTGCATTTTTTCTTGCTCTAAGAAATCACTCTCATAGATTTTACATGAAATCTTGCAATCATTTTGACTTAAGCTAAGAGCATCCTCAGCCATTTTTGCAGGAGTATAAATTTGAGGAATTTCATTTACGATATTTTTTGCAAAATCACAAGCATTTGAAAAAACCTGACCATAGTTTATACCTATGCAAGCTTCTTCTAGGTTATATGCTTTGTCATTAATTTCATCTTTTGAGATGAAAATATTCTCTAACTTACTCTGTGTTTTTTCTTTTTTATATTTATCAAACTCATAAGCACCAAAAGTAAATCCTTGAATCATAGCATTAAAGCTATTTACTACGCATTTTCCTACAACACTCTTTGTTTTAACACTTTGAATTTCAAGTTTTTTTAAAGCTTTATAAGCATTTGCAAAAGCAAGTCTTATATCTTCATATTCTAAACTTTTAAGTTCGCTATAAAGAATTTTATTTTGCATATCTATGCAAATTCCTTCGCCTTTATAGTTTGAAAGTTTAAAAAGTTTTTGACTTTGAGTGTATTTTTCTATCTTTTTATCTTGTATTAAAATGATTTCAAAGTCAGCATTTATAGAATTTATAGTTTCTTCTTTAAAATTAAAAATCATTTATGTTCCCTTTTTCTAAGTATTGATTTTTCTATTTGTTTCATACCTAAAAATAAAGCAAGTAAAAAACAAGCAATAATAGGTACTGCAAAATACCAGTGATCTCCAGCCCATTCCACTGCAAGCCAAATTTGTTTTCCAAAAAACCATGCAAGCAAAATGGTTATAGCAGCCCAAGCCCAAGCACTAATGAGATTAATAAATGCAAATTTTTTCGCACTATAGCGTGTTAGTCCTATGCTCATAGGTATAATAGTTCTAAAGCCATACATATATCTTTGTATGAATATAATAGGCCAACCAAAACGCTGTAAGAGTAAATGCGCTATGGCAAATTTACGCCTTTGGGTGTGAAGTTTTTTCTGAATGTATTTTTTATTATATCTTCCTATATAAAAATATATTTGATCGCCTACAAAACCACCCAAACCTGCTACAAAGATGATAAGTCCTAAATTTACATGACCTTCATGTGCAAAAATACCTGCTAAAATAAGCGCAAGTTCTCCCTCAAGTATGCACCATAAAAACACGATGATATAAGCCCAATTTTTATAATCATACAAAAGTTGTTTTAAAAATTCTTCCATTTTATACCTCTAAAACACTATAAACAGAAGTTAATTTAGCTAATTCTTTAGCTCCATCAAGACCTTTTAATTCTAGTAAAAAACAAGCTTCAACGCATTTTGCATTGAGTTTTTCTATGAGTTTAACAGCAGCGATAGCTGTGCCACCTGTGGCGATGAGATCATCTATGAGCAAAACGTTTGCTTTTTGATTGTTAAATGCATCGATATGAATTTCTATGGTATCACTACCATATTCTAAACTATAAGATTCTTGCAAGCATTTTGAAGGTAATTTACCTGGTTTTCTAATAGGCACAAAAGGTAGTTTTAATCTAGCACTTAGTGCAGCTCCAAAAATAAAACCTCTACTTTCTATACCAACGATATAATCAAGTTTTGCATTTTGGTATTTTTCAACTAAATGATCCATTAAAAATGCAAATGCTTCTTTATTATTTAATAAAGTAGTGATATCTCTAAAGATAATTCCTTCTTTTGGAAAATCCTTAATAGCTCTAATGCTATCTAATAAGTATTTTTTATCTTGTTCTTTCATCATAATAATGCCTCGATTTTTGCTTCTAATTCTTTGATTCTTTGTCTTAATTTTTCATTTTCGATACGATATTGTGAATTTCTTGTTCTAAGAGAGGTTAGGTCTGCTTTGCTTTTGTTTAATTCCTCAGTTAAAATATCAATATTACCCAAGCTTCTTTGAAGTTGTACTTGTAATTTTCTAATGACTATTTCAGTATCATCAAGATTATTTTTTATGAATTCTTTTGCTACTTTTTCTTTATGAAGTAAGGTTTTATAATAAAGCAACATAATAGTCATATAAATACTAACACAAATTAATACAGTTAATACAAGCCAACTTAAAATCATAATTTTGCCTCTATTTTACTAATTCGCACGCAATGTCTTCCACCGCTAAAAGAAGTATTAATGAAATTTGAGATGATTTCAAAAGCCATATCTACTCCGGTTAGTCTAGCTCCTAAGGCTAAAACATTTGCATCGTTATGTTCTCTTGAGAGTCTAGCGCTTAAAGGTTCATTACACAAAGCACAGCGTATGTTTGTATGGCGATTTGCCGCTATACTCATACCAATACCTGATCCACACACTAAAATTCCAAAACTATTTTCATTAATTTTAGAGCTTAATAAATGTGCATAATCAGGATAATCACAACGATCGTTACTAAAAGGACCTAAGTCTTCAAAGCTTATATTTTTTTCTTGTAAAAAATTGATAATTTCTTGCTTTAAAATAAAGCCAGCATGATCACTTGCTATGTAAATTTTTTCTCTTAACATTTAATAATCACTTATCATTTGAAATTTAAAGTATTAATTTTATCATATTTAATTAAAATTTTTCTTTCTTGTATATAATTATTTTTTAATATTTTCAAATATTTAATTTGATATAATAATACTAAACTTAAGGTAAAAAATGAAGCTTATTTTGATTGGTTCTTCAACGGGCGGTCCAAGCCAACTAAAGTTTTTACTTAATGATATAGAACTTAAAGATTGTGCGGTAGTGATTGCCCAACATATGAACCCAGCTTTTATTCCTTCTTTTGTAAATCAATTCAACAAAGAAGCAAAAAGTGATGTGATCATACCAAATGACAAAGAAGTTTTAAAAAATAAAATTTATATTTGTCAAAGAAATATGGTTTTAAGTGGAAATAATGCTTTGGTGTTAAATACTACAGAGCAAACAAGTAGTTTTAATCCAGGAATTGATGTTTTATTTCATTCAGCTGTAAATCTTTGCAAATATCATAAAATTTTAGCTTTGATTATGACAGGAATGGGTGATGATGGTGCTAAATCTTTATTTGAGCTTTATAAAGTTGGTGTGAGGTGTTTATGTGAAAATGAGGCAGATTCTATAGTATATGGAATGCCAAAAAAAGCTAGAGATACTAATCCAAATTTAAAACCTATGAGTTTAATAGAACTCAAAAAAGAAATAATAAATTTTATCAAATCATAGGATGGAAAGATGATAAAAATTACAGAAAATGAAATGAATGATTTTATAAAAATAGTAGAGCAAATAAGTGGAAACAATCTTAATACTAAAAAAGATATTTTATCTATAAAGCTACCTAAATTTTTACAAGAATTAGGTTTAAGCAGTCTTAGTGAATTAAATGAAAAAGTGCAGTTTCAAAGAAATCTAAAGCAAGAAACTATGGATTTTATTACAGTTTGTGAGACTTATTTTTTTAGAGAATTAGAGCAATTAAAAGATGTTATTTTTTATATCAAATCTCTTGATCGACCTGTAAATGTACTTTGTGCTCCATGCTCAAGTGGTGAGGAAGTGTATTCTTTAGCTATTTTAGCAAGTGAGAATTTCATCAAGGGTATGAATATAGTTGGTATAGATATTAATAAAAAAATGATAGATAAGTGCAATGAAATGATATATTCAGAGCGCTCTGTGGCTAGATTAAACACTATGCAAAAAACGCGTTATTTTGATATAAAAGATAGAATGTATCATCTTAAAAAAGAAACTCTAGCTTGTAGATGTCGTTTTGAACTTTGTAATGTTTTTGATGATTCTTTGTTTAAGCTTGGAAAATTTGATGTGATTTTTTCAAGAAATATGATGATATATTTTGATCAAGATTTCAAAATAAGACTTATGGAACGTTTTTACAAAATCTTAAATAGAGAGGGTAGAATTTACCCTGGCAAGTCAGATCTTGTACCTGAAACAGCGTATTTTGAAAAAAACTTTTCAGCGGGTGGGGTTTATTATTCTAAGGTGGATTAATTATATTTTTTATTAAACCACCACCAATAAATCGCCGCAAAGATAAAACATACTCCTAAGCCAAAAGTAAAATGACTTAATTTTACTCCATAAAATTCAAATAAATACCCTGTTGAGAAAGCAATAATTGCACTAAAGGTTAAATACACCATATCATTATAAGCGATTACTCTACCATAATATCTTTTATCGCAATCATTTTGCAAAAGTGTGTAAGTATAGCTCCATAAAGATGAAGTACAAAAACCTGCCATTACTAAGCCTATAAAGGCAAGATAAAAGTTAAATTGCAAGCAAGCCCAAAGCATTATACCTACACCTTGTGCTAAGTATAAATACACTAAAGTATTTTTGTTAATATAAGGACTAAGCACATAAGGACCTATGAGTAAAGATATGGCTCTTATAGCATTAGAAATTCCTATAGCTAAAGGTATAGAAATAACTTTTGCGTATTCATATTCAGCTAAAAGTGTGATTAAAACATCATAAGCAGTTATCCCTACAACTCCATGAAGCAAAATCAAATGAATGATTTTTTTATTACTAAATACATAAGCTAAACCTTCTTTGATTAGTATAAAAAGATTGTTTTGTGTGGTGTTTTTTTCATCAGGTAGGATTAAAGTTTTAAGTATAAGCATAGCACAAAATAGCATTAAAGTATCGGCTATAAAAGCTGGTTTTACTCCAAAAAGATCTATAAAAAGTCCTGCTGCACCCATACCCAAAGCATATGATACAGCCCATATAATACTATGAAGCTCATTGCCTAGTTTTAATTCTTGCGGGGTTAAAATTTTAGGTAAAACTGACATTTCTGTTTGAAAATACATACTTGCAACAGCCATACGCACAAAGGTTAAAAAGTATAAAAACCAAAGCATAGCTAAAGAATTTACAAAAATTAGCATAAAAATAGAAATCATCTCAATGCTAATCATTGTTAGCAATAAATTCTTAGGTTTAAATCTATCTACTATAACTCCATTTATAGGTGCAAGTATAATAGAAGGTAAAAAAACAAAAATAGCTGAAAAACCTATAATATTTGCAGGTGCTTGGAGTTCTTTGGTTAAAAGGGTAAAAACACCCACTTGAGAAAACCACGCACCAAAATAACTTATAAATTGTACTGTTGCTAAAAGGCGAAAAGTTTTATTATTTTTAAGTAAAGACCTATAAGTCATGAACATCCTATGAATATATGAAATTAAAGGGCTTGATTATAACGTTTTTAAGATTATTTTACATTTAAATGTTATAATAATTCTTTTTTATAAAAAAGGTTTAAGAATGAGTAGATTAAGTAAAAAAGAAGCGTTAAATTTGCTCCAAAATGCACCTTTATACGAATTAGGTGCAATGGCTTATGAGAAAAAATTAGAGCTTCACCCTGAAAAAATAACTACTTTTGTGGTGGATAGAAATATAAATTATACAAATATTTGCTGTATTGATTGTGATTTTTGTGCTTTTTGTAGAAAAGAAAAAGATGATGATTCTTATATTTTAAAATATGAAGAAATAGGACAAAAAATAGAAGAATTACAAGCCATAGGTGGAACGCAAATTTTATTTCAAGGCGGGGTGCATCCAAAACTTAAAATAGAATGGTATGAAGACTTGCTTTCTTATATAAAAACTAATTATCCAACCATCACTGTGCATGGTTTTTCAGCAGTAGAGATAGCTTATATAGCAAGAGTTTCTAAAATTTCTATCGAAGAGGTTTTAAAAAGATTACAAGCTAAAGGACTTTTTTCTATACCTGGAGCGGGTGCTGAAGTATTAAGCGATAGGGTAAGAGATATCATCGCACCACACAAATGTGACACAGCTACTTGGCTTAGGGTGCATGAGAGTGCACATAATATAGGTATGAAAAGTACTGCTACTATGATGTTTGGTACGGTTGAAAATGATGAGGAAATCATTGAACATTTTGATCATTTAAGAAATTTACAAGATAAAACAAATGGTTTTAGAGCTTTTATTTTATGGTCATTTCAAAGTGAAAATACTCCTTTGATTAAAAAACATCCTGAAATCATCAAGCAAAGTTCTAATAGATATTTAAGATTGTTAGCTTTAGCAAGATTATATTTGGATAATTTTAAAAATTTACAAAGTTCATGGGTAACACAAGGCTCTTTGATAGGCCAACTTGCTTTAAAGTTTGGTGCAAATGATTTAGGTTCAACCATGATGGAAGAAAATGTCGTAGCTGCAGCTGGTGCAAAATATAGAATGAATCAAGAACAAATGATAGAACTTATCAAAGATATAGGGGAATTACCTGCTAAACGCGATACAGCTTATAATATTTTAGAAAGGTTTTAATGCTAAATTTAGACTTTAATAATACTAAAATAGACATAATATATGAGTATGAAAACGAGCTTCCTGTAGTATTTTTCAAACTCATTTTTAAAAATAGTGGAAAAATAGCAGAAAAACACAATAGAGGTTGTGCAAGTATGCTTGCTAGGCTTTTAAATGAAGGAAACAATGATGAGTTTTTTAAAAGCTTAGAATACCGTGCTATAGAGCTTTATGCCAAAGCTAGTTTTGAGCATTTTCAAATTAGTATTAAGTGCTTGAAAGAACATTTTGATTTTGCTTTAGAAAAATTGCAAGAATTGTTTTTAAATGTGCGTTTTGATGAAAAAATCTTACAAAGATTAAAAACTTTAGCTTTAGGTGAGCTTGCAAGTTTAAATACTGATTATGATTATCAAGCAAAAAGACTTTTAAATAAAAATGTTTTTAAAGATGAAATTTTTGCTAGTGGTCTTGATGGGACTAAAGAAAACATAGAAAAGATTAGCTTAAAAGAATTGCAAGATTTTATGAGTGAAAATTTAGTGCTTGATAATGCTTTATTTGTTTTTGGTGGAGATGTTAAAGAAGATGAAGTGAAGGTCAAAACAGAAAAAATTTGCCAAATTTTAAAAAGAAACACTCCAAATCAAAATAAAAATTACAAACTCATTGATGAGAGTATAGAAGTAAGTGAGCAAAAAAGTACCGAACAAGCTTATATATACTTTTGTTCTCCATTTAATATGCAAATTAATGATGAAAAAATGTATTTAGCTAAACTTGCTTTATTTATCTTGGGTCAAGGTGGTTTTGGTTCGCGTTTGATGGAGGAAGTGCGTGTGAAAAGAGGCTTGGCATATTCAGCATATGCTATGCTTGATGTAAATTTAAATTATAGTAGAGTTTTTGGGTATTTGCAAACTAAAAATGAAAGTTCTAATGAGGCTAAAACTTTAGTTAAAGAAGTTTTTGAAAATTTTGTCCAAAATGGAGTGAGTGAAAAAGAATTTCAACTAGCTAAGCAATTTTTAGTAGGCTCTATGCCTTTAAGATATGAAAGCTTGGCTAAAAGACTAGATATAATGTTAAATGAGTATTTGCATGGTTTAAAACTTGGAAATTTAAAAGAAGAAATGCAAAAGATTAAAAACACTACCTTAGATGAGTTAAATGACTTTATCAAAACACATAGTGAAATTACAAAAGTGAGTTTTGCAAGTATAGAAAATGAAAGTTGAAGAAAAGGATTTAAAACTACTTCATACTTTAGGGGTTAAAAATTGTATCGATTTGGCTTTGATTTTACCTAAAAAATTTGATGATTTTAGAATTTCAAAGTTTCCAAAAGATACATTTTGCACCCAAAATGTAAAAATTATTAGCACACAAAATCATCACTCCCAGCTTTTTATGCTTTGTGAATGTTTAGAATGGGGTATAAAAGCAAATATAGTAATCTTTCATCCCAATAAATGGCATTTTAAAATTTTTAAGCATAGTGCTTTGGTTTGTATCCATGCAAAGATGAATTTTTTTAATGGAATTTGGCAGTTTATAAACCCAAAAATAGTAAAAAATATAGGTCAAATAGTCCCTAAATACCAAATTAGCTCTATTAAAGATGAAAGCATAAAAAAACTTATCTTAAAATATGTCAATGAAGCTAATTTAAAAGCGCTAAATTTAGAACAAAAATACATTAATTTACTTTTGAATTTACACAATTATGATGATTTAACTCTTTATGAAAATTTTAACGCCATAGTTAAAGACTTAAAATATATAGAAATTTTTAATCATTTAAGGCGTTTAAAGGGTAAAAAAATATCACAAAATGCTTATAAAATAGATCTTTTTGATATAAGCTCTTGGCTTAATGGTTTAGAATTTAGCCCTACAAATGATCAGCTTTTAGCGATAGAAGATATTAAAAAAGATTTGCAAGATAAAGTTGCTAAAAGGCGTGTAGTAATGGGTGATGTGGGTTGTGGTAAGACTTTGGTTATATTTGCTGCAAGTTTGCTAGTGTATCCTAAAAAGGCTATTTTAATGGCTCCAACTAGTATATTAGCAGAGCAAATTTATCATGAAGCAAAAAGACTTTTGCCTGATTTTGTTAATGTATTGCTTTTAAAAGGTGGTAAAAAAGATAAAGATTTAGCAAAATTAAAAGAACAAGCTCATTTTATCATAGGCACACATGCGCTCATTCATCAAGAAGAATTTGAAGCAGTTTTAGTGATGATAGATGAGCAACACCGTTTTGGTTCTAATCAAAGACAAAAAATAAGTGAGCTTAGCAAAAATTCTCAATATGCTCCACATATCGTGCAATTTTCTGCTACACCTATACCAAGAACACTTTCTATGATACAAAGTGAGCTTGTAAATTTTAGTTTTATTAAACAAATGCCTTTTAAAAAAGACATTAAAACTTTTTGCATACAAGATAAATATTTTAAATATTTGCTTAAAAAAATCGATGATGAGCTAGCTAAAAATCATCAAGTAATCATCATTTATCCTTTGGTAAATGAAAGTGAAAATATAGATTATTTATCGCTAGAGCAAGCACAAGGATACTGGATAAACAAATATAAAAATGTTTATGTAACCCATGGAAAAGATAAAAATAAAGATCAAATTTTACAAGAATTTAGAGAAAAAGGCACGATTTTGCTTTCTACAACTGTGGTTGAAGTGGGGATTTCTTTACCAAGACTAAGTGTGATTGTAGTTGTTGGGGCTGAAAGACTTGGGCTTGCTACCTTACATCAGCTTCGAGGCAGGGTAGGTAGAGTAGGGCTTGAGAGCTTTTGTTATTTATACACTAAGCAAAAAGAAATTCCAAGCCGTTTGCTTGAATTTGCTAAAACTTTAGATGGATTTAAAATAGCTGAGCTTGATTTGAAAAATAGGCTAAGTGGGGATTTGCTAGATGGTAGAGTGCAGCATGGCAATCATTTTAAATTCTTTGATTTTGCAGATGATGAAGAATTAGTTTTAAAAGCAAAAGAAAGTATTAAAAATATGGAAAAAGAAAATGGATAAACATTTTGAAATTTTAATTTCTAAAGGCAAGAAAAAACATTTTAACAAAGGGAATATTTTATTTTTTCAAGGTGAAAAAGCAAATAAAATTTACATTTTACTAAGTGGAAAAGTACGTATATATAAGGTAAACGCAAAAGGTTTTGAACTAACACTGCATACTCTAACTCCGGTGAATTTTATAGCCGAAATGCCTGTGTTTGAGGGTATTAATTACCCAGCTAATGCTATTTGTGAGCAAGATTGTGAAATTTGTGTTTTTGATTTTGATGAATTTAAAAAATTATGCTTGGAAAATGGGGAATTTAGCTTTTTGCTTCTGACTTCTTTAATCGGTAAAATTCGAATTTTAGAAAATTTCATCAGGCAAAAATCTTTGGATTTAAAATCAAGACTAGTCAGCTTTTTACTAGAAAATGAAGAAAAATTACAAAATTTAAAGCAAAAAGAAATTGCTGTGATTTTAAATTTACCCCCAGAATCTTTATCGCGTTTTTTAAAAGAATTAAAACAAAATGAGCTTATTTGCACAAATAAAGGTAAAATAGCAATTTTAAATAAAGAAAAAATGCAAAATTTAATTAAGTCTTTTTAAGTCTTATTTGTTACAATATTGTATTTAAAGTATGGAAGGTTTTATGGATTTTGATTTTTTAATCAAGTTTAGCCCTATGTTTATACAAGCTTCTTGGCTTACTTTAAAACTTGCTATTTATGGAGTATTTTTTTCATTTTTAGTAGGTTTATTTTGTGTGGGAGTAAGTTATTTTAAATTTTCTTTTTTAAATACAATCTGTAAAATTTATATAGAATTTTCAAGAAACACACCTTTATTAATCCAACTTTTCTTTTTATATTATGCCTTGCCTGAGTTTGGGATACACCTTAGTTCTTTTGCTTGTGCTGTGGTAGGACTTAGTTTTTTAGGTGGTTCTTATATGGCTGAGAGCTTAAGAGCGGGTATGGAAGCAGTAAAAAAACAACAATACGAATCAGGACTTTCTTTGGGTTTGAGTAAATGGCAAAATTTTCGCTATATTATCATGCCTCAAGCTTTGGGTATAGCTATGCCAAGTATTAGTGCAAATATCATTTTTTTACTCAAAGAAACTTCAGTAGTAAGCATTATTGCTTTAGCAGATTTAGTATATGTGGCTAAAGATCTTATAGGACTTTATTATAAAAGTAATGAAGCATTATTTGCTTTGGTGCTTTGTTATTTGATTTTGATTTTACCTTTATCTTTAGTGTTAAACCGTATAGAAAAAAGGTTAAATTATGTTTGAAATTTTAAATCAAGATACCTTTTTTAGACTAGCACAAGGCTTAAAGGTTACTTTAGAGCTTTCATTGATTAGTGTTTTGATTTCACTCATAGGAGGAGTATTTTTTGGAATTTTAATGCATTCTAAAAATAAATTCTTTTATGCTTTTTGTCGTTTTATGCTTGAGTTTGTGCGTATTATGCCTTTGATTGTTTGGCTTTTTATAGTGCATTTTGGCTTGGCGAAATGGTTTGGATGGCATTTGAGTGCTTTGGGTTCAAGTATTATTGTTTTTAGTATTTGGGGCGTGTTTGAGATGATGGATTTGGTTAGATCGTCTTTAGCAAGCATACCAAAACACCAGTATGAATCAGGACTTTCACTAGGTTTTAATAAATTTGAAGTTTATCTTTTTATCATTATACCTTTATCTTTAAGAAGATTATTGCCGATGAGTATTAATCTTTTTACAAGAATTATCAAAAGTACTTCAGTGATTTATCTCATCGGTGGTATAGAGCTTATTAAAGTAGGCCAACAAGTGATTGAGCTAAATTTATTTCAAAATTCTTACGCGGCTTTTGTGATTTATGGTTTGATTTTATTGATTTATTTTATACTTTGCTATCCTTTGTCGGTATATTCAAAGTTTTTAGAGAAAAAATGGAGCTAATATGAGCATTTTAAAAATACAAAATTTACAAAAATATTATGATGATCATCATGTTTTAAAAGATATAAATTTAGAAGTAAATCAAAAAGAAGTAGTGGTTATACTAGGTCCAAGTGGTTGTGGGAAATCTACGCTTTTAAGATGTATTAATGGTTTGGAAGAAATGGCTGATGGGGCTATTTTTGTAGATGATGAAAAAATTGATAAAAATTATAAAAAATGGACTCAAATTCGCCAAAAAATAGGCATGGTATTTCAATCTTATGAGCTTTTTGATCATTTAAATGTGGAGCAAAATATACTCTTAGGGCCTTTAAAGGTGCAAAAAAGAAAAAAAGAAGAAGTTTTAGAAGAAGCTAAATACTGGCTTGATAGGGTAGGGCTTTTGCATAAATTAAAAGCCTATCCTAAAGAATTAAGTGGTGGACAAAAACAACGCATAGCCATAGTTAGAAGCCTTTGTATGAATCCTGAAATCATGCTTTTTGATGAAGTTACAGCAGCGCTTGATCCTGAAATCGTGCGTGAGGTTTTAGATGTGATTTTAAATTTAGCAAAAGATGGTATGACTATGCTTATAGTTACACATGAAATGGGTTTTGCTAGAGCAGTTGCTGATAAAATAGTTTTTATGGATGATGGAAAAATAGTAGAAATTTCAAAGCCTGATGAATTTTTTGAAAATCCAAAAACTGATCGTGCGAAGAAATTTCTCAATTTATTTGATTTTCATCGTTAATTTTATTTTAGAAAAGATTTGTTTAAAAAATTAATATAAGGTTTAAAAATTTAAATTTTAATCACAAGGAAAAAATATGAAAAAGATTTTTCTTTTATCGTTTTTAATGGCACTTTTTTTTAGCGCCTGCTTAAATTCAAGTTCTAATGAAAACTCTTTAGAAAAAATTAAACAACAAGGTGTAATCCGTATAGGTGTTTTTGGTGATAAACCTCCATTTGGTTATCTAGATGCTCAAGGAAAAAATCAAGGTTATGATGTGTATTTTGCTAAACGTATAGCAAAAGAACTTTTAGGCGATGAGTCTAAAGTGCAATTTGTGCTTGTTGAAGCAGCAAATAGGGTGGAGTTTTTAGAGTCAAATAAAGTAGATTTAATCTTAGCAAATTTTACTAAAACCCCAGAAAGAGAAGCTGTAGTTGATTTTGCATTGCCTTATATGAAAGTTGCTCTTGGAGTAGTGGCTCCTAAAGGATCAGATATTAAAACTATAGATGATTTAAAAAATAAAACTTTGATTTTAAATAAAGGCACAACAGCTGATGCGTATTTTACAAAAAATAATCCAGAAATTAAAAGTATTAAATTTGATCAAAACACAGAAACCTTTGCAGCTTTAATCGGAAAAAGAGGCGATGCACTAAGCCATGATAATGCTTTACTTTTTGCTTGGGCTAAAGAAAATCCAAATTTTGAAGTAGTGATTAAAGAACTTGGAAATCATGATGTCATAGCTCCCGCTGTAAAAAAAGGCGATGAGGCTATGTTGAAATTTATCAATGATTTGACTGTAAAATTACAAAATGAGCAGTTTTTTCACAAAGCTTATGATGAAACCTTAAAGCCATTTTTTAGCGATGATATAAAAGCTGATGATGTAGTAATCGAAGGTGGCAAAATTTAATAATGCAAAAAGCCTTTAAAAATACCGTCTATGCTTCTTTAGGTGGTATTTTAGAATTTTATGATTTTGTTTTATTTATCTTCTTTGCAAGTGTTTTTGCAAAAATTTTCTTTCCTCAAAATGATGATTTTTGGCCATTAATCTATACCTATGTAGCCTTTGGAGCAGGATATTTAGCTAGACCTTTTGGTGCTGTTGTTTTAGCACATTTTGCAGATATTAAAGGGCGTAAGAATGTTTTTTATGTCAGTATGCTTTTAATGGTCGTGCCAAGTTTTGTTTTGGCCTTTTTACCTACTTATGAAAGCATAGGACTTTTAGCTACTTTTATACTTTTTATCATACGGATAGCTCAAGGACTAGCCATAGGAGCTGAAGTGAGTGGTGCTTGGATTTTTGTGAGTGAATTTGTGAGTAAAAAAAGACTTGGCTTGGCACTTGGTTTTATTTCAGCGACTTTAACTTTAGGTTTATTACTTGGAAATTTAGCGACTTTAAGTATATATGCGTATTTTGATAAAGAAGAAGTAGAAAGCTTTGCTTGGAGAATTCCTTTTTTTATAGGGGGATTTTTTGGTATTTTAGCTTTATTTTTACGTACAAAACTTAACGAAACACCAGCTTTTAAAAACATAAAAGAAAAAGAAAAAATTTTAAATTTTCCACTTTTGCAAGCTTTAAAAACACATAAAAAAAGTATGTTAATATGTGCTTTACTTACCGTGGTTTTAACAAGTGGTGTAGCTACTTTAATGATACTACCGCAATATTTTAAAAGCCTATTAGGAGTTAGTAAAACCACTGCTTTGTTATATCAAAATTTGGCCATAGTTATGATCATATTAGGAAGTTTAGTACAAGGGTATTTGGCTGATTTTTTAGGACATTTTAGAATTTGCTTGATTTTCACTTTGCTTTTTGGAGTTTTTGGTATAAGTTTTAGCTTTTATAATGAGTGGTTTTTATCATTTTATTTGCTTGCTTGTTTTGCGCAAGGCATTATAGCTTTTGCTCCTATTTTTATGACTCAAATTTTTACTACAGAGTTAAGATCAAGTGGTCTTTCTTTTGCTTATAATGTTTCTTATGCGATTTTAGGTTTTTTAACACCCTTTGTTGTTAATTTTATGTATGAGAAGTATTTTTATATTTATATTATTTTTATAGTGATTGCTAGTTTGTTAAGCATGTTTTTGATAAAAGTATTTTTAAAGCAAAAACCAGTATTAAAAACTTTAAATTATAAACTATAACTTTGCTATAATTATATTTTATATTTTAGAGGTGTAAATGAATAAAATTTTATTACTAGCTGATGGGATTTTTGCTAAAGATTTTTTAAGGAAAATTCATAGCAATAAAACTTTTAAAGAGTCTTTGAGTGTTGTTTATTATAATGATGAAAGTGTGGATTTGGATTTAGAAAATGAACAAATATCTTTTTATAAATTTGATCCTACAAGTTTGGTTAAACTAGAAAATTTATTAAAGGAAGAATTCCATCAAGCTGTCATCTATATGCAAGAAGAAGCAGATATGTTAGCTTGCTATAAAAATTTAAGAAAATTACACCCAAGATTAAACATAGTTATCATGGATTTGTGGAATAGTCAAATTGATGATAATTTTTGCGAAGTGATTAATATTTATGATACTTTAAGCACGAGATTAACAGGTTGTTTAGATAACATGCCTTCTATGGCACAATTTATAGGGCTTGGACAAGGTGAGATAATGGAGGTAAAAATTCCTGCAGGATCAAGCTTTGCTTATAGACATATAAGCTCTATTAGCCAAAAACGCTTTAAAATTGTTATGGTTTATAGAAATAATGAATTTATCCTAGCAAGACCTGGGCTTATTTTAATGCCAAATGATAGCATTTTAATCGTAGGAGATCCTAAAGTTTTACAAAGTGTTTTTACTAATGTTAAAACAAGTTTAGGACGCTTTCCATCGCCTTTTGGGGATAATATACTTTGTATTATAGATATGAAAAAAATGAGTGAGTTTGCCATAGAAAAGCTTATTTTTGCAAGCTTGCTTTTGCATATAAGGATTAATAGTAAAAAGCTTTATTTTAAAGTGATTAATCCTACTTTAACTCCTATGTATTATAAACTTAAAGCCTTGCATAAAAATAGCACCGAAGTGATATTTGACTTTGAAAGTACAAATATAAAAAACATTAAACCTTTTGTGGAAAATACTAGCATAGGTTTGCTAGTGGTGGAGGATTATCTTTTTGAAAAAGAAAAAAGCTTTCTTTTTACTTTAAAAATTCCTGTGTTAAAAGCGGGTAAAGGGGATTTTGCTGACTTAAAATCATCGGTGGTTTTAAGCTCAAACTTTGAAGATGTGGAAGGTATTGCTTCTATTATGCTTGATTTAAATAAGCAAATCCAACTAGGGCTTGCTTTGTATTATTATGATTTAAAACTAAATAAAGCTGAAATTTTTGAATACCATCAATATTTTGAAAGCCTTTCAAAACTCCATGATGAAAAATTACTTTTAATAGAAGAAAAAGAACATAACCCTATCAATAAATTTTCTTATAAGCAAAATGTATTGCATTTTGTGCCATTTAATGAAAAAATTTTAGGAAGTAATTTCAATAAAATTTTAAAAACGGATTTAAATACGATATATTATAAGATGAGTAAAAATTATCAATTATTTATACCATCGCTGTGAGAAAACAATGCAAGTTAAGGTAAATTTAGAAAATAATACAAGTTATAATGTCTATATAAATGAGCTAGAAAAGTTAAATTTTGATACTAAAGTAGTGATTTTAACTAATGAATTAGTAGCAAAGCTGCATTTAGATATGCTTTTGGAAAAAATTCAAGCTAAAGAGCTTTTTATCATAAAAATTAAAGATGGTGAAGAGTATAAAAATTTACAAACTATAGAATATATCTTAGATCAAATGTGTGCTTATAAGCTAGATAGAAAAAGCTTGCTTATAAGCTTTGGTGGTGGGGTTATCTCTGATATGGGTGGTTTTGTAGCAAGTATATATCAAAGAGGGATAGAATTTATTAATATTCCCACAACCTTACTAGCTTGTGTGGATGCAAGTGTGGGTGGTAAAACTGGAGTGAATAATAAATTTGGCAAAAACTTAATAGGTACTTTTTATCAGCCAAAAGCGGTGTATTGTGAAAGTAAGTTTTTAAAAACGTTGCCTTCAAGAGAACTAGCTACGGGCATGGCTGAATTTATCAAAATGGCTGTGGTTTTTGATAAGGAAATTTTATCTTTTTTAGAAAATTTGAATGAGGATAAATTTTTAAATGCTAAATTAGATGATATTGCCTTGGCTCAAATCATCCAAAAAAGCATAGAGCTTAAAGCTAGTGTGGTTTCACAAGATGAAAAAGAAAGCGGTTTAAGAATGCTTTTAAACTATGGGCATACTTTTGCTCATGTTATAGAAAATCAAACAGGGTATAAAAAATACTTACATGGTGAAGCTGTGGCTATAGGTATGAATATGGCAAATGTTTTAGCGTTAAATTTAGGATTATTAAGTGAGAAAGAATGCCAAAGAGTGCAAAATTTACTTGTGAAATTTAAATTACCTATATCTTATAAAATTTCAAATACACAAGAGTTTTACAATGCCTTTTTCTTGGATAAAAAGACACATTTTCAAAAGATTAATTTCATTTTAGCTTGTGGTTTGGGAAAAGCTTGTATAAAAAATGATATAAACAAAGAAGATATTTTACGCACTTTAGAGGTGTTTGCATGAAAAAGATTTTTTTACTTTTATTTTTACCTTTTTTGATGCTTTTAGCGCAAGATGATATAGAGCATTTAGAGCAAAAACTCAATGAATTGCATAATAATTTAACATATAATACTTGGGTGATTAAATATAATAATTTTAATATTTACAGAAAAACTCAAAATGAAATTTTAGCTTTAGAAAAAGAAAGCTTAAAGGCTAATGAGCGCAATAAAAGCATTATAGAAAGGCAAATTTTAATCTTAAAAGAAAGATTAGAGCTTTTAAGTGAGTATAAAAGTGCAAATTTTTCCAAGATGGTTTTAGCGCCTGAAGAAGTTGATAAAATAGATAAACTAACTAATCCTTTAGCCATCATTTCAGCATACTCACACATAAAAAAACTAAGACGTGATAAAGAAGAATATGTTAATCTCTTAAATAGTTTTAAGCAAACTTTAGATGAGCTTATAAAAGAAAATGTTTTAGTGGCTGAGATAGCTAAATTGGCCCCTAGTAAAGAACATGATGAGTATTTAAAAATATCCAATCAAATGGTAAGAGATTTTTCGCAAACCTTGCGTTTTGGAGAAATTTCTTATTCTGTTTATGAGAAAAAAATACAAGAAGAAATTGAAAAAACAACAGCTTCTATTAAAATTCAAGGTGTAAGAGCTTTTAATATAGTTTTGGCTATTATTATCGTTATAGCCATAGCATTTTTACTCAAATTTATAGCTAGAAAATACATAGGCGATAATGATCGCTTTTATACAGCAAATAAAATCATTAATTTTATTAATATCAATGTGATTATTTTGATTTTGCTTTTTGGATATATTGAAAATATTAGTTACTTAGTGACTGTGCTTGGTTTTGCTTCTGCTGGTTTAGCTATTGCTATGAAAGATATGTTTATGTCTATGCTTGGTTGGTGTGTGATAGTTTTTGGTGGAAGTTTTAGAGTGGGTGATAGAGTTAGAGTTTTTCAAAACAATACGCATTATATTGGTGATATAATTGATATTTCGTTTTTAAGAATAACCTTATATGAAGATATTTCTTTGCTAACTTATACAGATAATCGAAGAAGTGGTAGGATAATTTTTATACCAAATAATTTTATATTTACTAATCTCATATCAAATTATACCCATCATGGTATGAAGACAGTTTGGGATGGACTTGATATTACTTTGACTTTTGATTCAAATCATCAAAAGGCTTTAGAAATAGTGGAAGAAATCGTTATAAAAGCTTCTAAAGGTTATACAAAAATTGCAAAAGAATCTATGAGTAAATTAAGAAATGAATACAGCATTAGAAATCCTAAAGTAGAGCCTAGGTTTTTTACATTTTTAGAAGGTTATGGCATGAGAATTTCTGCTTGGTATATGACAAATTCTTATGCAGCTTTGATTTTAAGAAGTAATATAAGCAAAGAAATCATTAATGAATTTAATAAGCATGATGATATAAAAATAGCTTATCCATCGCAAAATTTATATATGGCAAAACATGAATTTATAGAAAATAAGGAAGATATTTGAAAAAAAAGGTATATTTTAAAACTTTTGGTTGTAGAACTAATATTTATGATACGCAATTATTAAAAACTTATATTAAAGATCATATTGTTACACAAAATGAGCAAGAAGCTGATGTGATAGTGATAAATTCTTGTACTGTTACAAATGGTGCTGATAGCGGGCTTAGAAGCTATATTAATGGTGTAAAGAAAAATGGAGTTAAGGTTATACTTACAGGCTGTGGCGCTGTGAGCAAGGGAAAGGATTTTTTTGATAAAAAAGAAATTTTTGGAGTTTTAGGGGCTTCTAATAAAGATAAAATCAATGAGCTAATCTCGCAAGATAAAGCCTTTTATGAGCTTGGAAATTTACGCTTTATTGATACAAAAATCGTAAGTAATTATGAAAATCATACTAAAGCTTTTGTAAAAATTCAAGAAGGATGTGACTTTGCTTGTAGCTATTGTATAATCCCAAGTGTTAGGGGTAAATCAAGAAGTATGCCAAGTGAGGAAATAATAAAACAAATCAAACTTCTTGCACAAAATGGTTATAGTGAAGTAGTTTTAACGGGTACGAATATAGGAAGTTATGGTTTAAAAGATAAAACTACACTTGGAAAATTATTGCAAGAAATAGGTAAGGTTAATGGTATAAAAAGAGTAAGACTTGGGAGTTTGGAGCCTGCTCAAATTGATGAGAGTTTTAAAGAAATTTTAGATGAGTCTTGGCTTGAAAAGCATTTACATATTGCCCTGCAACACACTCATGAGAAAATGCTACGTATTATGCGCAGAAGATCACACACGCAAAATGATTTAGCGCTGTTTAATGAGTTAAGTCAAAAAGGTTTTGCTTTAGGAACAGACTTTATTGTAGCGCACCCTGGAGAAAGTGAATTAATATGGCAAGAAGCTTTAGAAAATTTCAAGCAATTTAAACTTACGCATATTCATGCTTTTATTTTCTCACCGCGTGATGGAACGCATTCTGCTTCTATAAGTGAACGAATTAATGGTGAAATAGCCAAAGAAAGATTAAATATTTTAAAAGATATAGTCGCGCAAAATAATTATGAGTTTAGAAAAAATCAAAAAGATACTTTAGAAATTTTAGTTGAGAGTAAAAAAGATGGTTTTTATGAAGGCTATGATCAATTTTTTAATAAAATCAAAATTACAAGCAAAGAAGATATTGCTAAACAATGGATAAATATTGAAAAATATGAATGCAAAGAAGATTGTAACTATGTAAGGCTAGAGGATGAAAAATAAAAAGATTATCTTAGCTTCATTTTTATTGCTTTGTGTTTTTGTAATAGTTGCGTTTATAAAAAATCAACCTGATTATATTAGCAAGGCTGCTTATGAAGAGCTTTTAGAGCAAAATTTGATTCAAAAAGCCATAGTAGAAAATAATGAAATATTATTAAAAAGCAAAGAAGGAAATTTTTTAATTGCTAAAGATGTAGTGGATTTAAATGCTTTGTGGCAAAAAATTCCTTTAGAATATGCTAAGGATTATAATTTAAGTGAGTTTTTTTTGATCTTTATTTTGCTTGCTTTTCTCATAAGTTTTTTACTCTTTCTTAATAAAAAAAATAAAGATAGACAAAATTTACTTTCTTTAGAAAAAAATATTTTAGAAAAAAATGAACAAAATAACACTATACAAGATGTAGTAAGTGAAGTTAAATTTAAAGATGTAGCAGGGGTTGATGAGGCTAAGGTAGAGCTTTTAGAAATCGTTGATTTTTTAAAAAATCCTCAAAAATATAAAGATTTTGGCGTGAAAATACCAAAAGGGGTTTTGCTAGTAGGTCCTCCTGGGGTAGGTAAAACATTGATAGCAAAAGCAGTAGCGGGTGAGGCTGGGGTGCCATTTTTTTATCAAAGTGGGGCTAGTTTTGTAGAAATTTATGTAGGTATGGGCGCAAAAAGAGTTAGAGAGCTTTTTTTAAAAGCTAAATCAAAGGCTCCAAGTATTATTTTTATAGATGAAATTGACGCAGTTGGTAAAAGTAGGGGAGATTTTTCTAATGTAGAAAGAGATAATACTCTAAATCAACTTTTAACTCAAATGGATGGATTTGAAGATAATAGTGGGGTTATAGTAATGGCCGCTACAAATAAAATCGATCTTATGGATAATGCGTTATTAAGATCAGGGCGTTTTGATAGAAGAATTTTTATATCTTTGCCTGATTTTAAAGATAGAATGCATATTTTACAAAATTATATGAAAGAGAAAAAATCTAGTGTAGATTTAGAAAAAATTGCAAAAGCTAGTGTGGGTTTTAGCGGAGCAGCTTTAGAGACTTTAGTTAATGAAGCGGCTATTAATGCTATAAGAAGAAAATCAGATTTAATAGAAGAAAATGATTTTTTTGCAGTGCTTAATAAGGTTTTAATGGGTAAAAAAAAGATTTTCTCTCTAAGTGATAAAGAAAGAAAAATTCAAGCCACATACCAAGCAGCTAAAGCTCTGTGTGCTTTTTATTTTGATGTTAAATTTGAAAAAATTACTTTGATAGAAGATAGATTTAAAGAGTATGAAAATACCATCAAATCAAAATCAGAATTGCTAAATAAAATAAAAGTTTTTCTAGCAGGCTCAGTTGCCATGGAGCTTATTTTTAATGAAAGCTATACTAATTCACAAAGTGATCTTTTGAAGGTTAAAGAATTGCTTACTTTCATGGAAACTTTTGCTATGGCAAATGAGGGTTTATTGCAAGAGCAAAAGCAAGAAGTGAAAGAATTTTTAGAATTAATGAAAGAAAAAGTAGTGAGATTAGCTAACATTCTTTTAGAAAATGAAAAAATAGAAAAACAAGATGTAGAAAAAATCATAATGGAGTAAAAATGGTAAAAATAGGAATTTTAGTACTTTCAGATAGAGCAAGTAGCGGAGTTTATGAAGATAAATCCGGAGTAGAGATAGAAAAAATTTTAGATTCTTATATAAAAAATGAAAAAAGTTTTTATTATGAGCTAATTCCTGATGAGTATGATTTAATCATAGAAAAATTAGCTTATTTGGCTGATGAAGTAAAATGTGATTTGATTTTTACTACAGGGGGTACAGGGCCTGCTTTGCGTGATGTGACACCAGAAGCAACACAAGCAGTGTGTGATAAAATGCTTCCAGGTTTTGGGGAGTTAATGCGTGCAAAAAGCTTAGAATATGTACCAACAGCTATACTTTCAAGACAAAGCGCGGGTATAAAAGGAAAATCATTGATTGTTAACTTACCGGGTAATCCAAAAGCTATAAGAGAATGCATTGAGCCTATATTTCCTGCTATACCTTATTGTGTGGATTTAATAGGTGGAGCTTATATTGAAAATAATGAAGAAGTAATTTCTGTATTTAGACCAAAGAAAAAGTAAGTCTAGCTAGACTTACTTTGAGGTTTTATAACCTTGTGATAAAAGTGCGTTCATACCGCCTTTTAAATTAGTAACTTCTATACCGTTTTGATCTAGTAAAGCAGAAGCTTTAGCGCTTCTTGAACCACTTCTACAAACTATAGCGATAGGTTTACTACTTGAAATCTTTTTAATTTCCTCGATGAAATTTTCATTTAAGCTACCATCTTCATTGTAAAAGCTAATTTTAATGGCATTTTTTATAGTACCAGTTTGCGCCCATTCGCTAGGTTTTCTAACATCAATTACTTGATAATTTTCTAAAATTCCTGCGTTAATATCGATATTTTTAACTTCTGCTAAAACAAAACTAGCACAAAGTGCCAAAGATAAAAATATTTTTTTCATAATCAACCTTCTTTTGTTGCTTCATAACCTTGTGATAAAAGTGCTACCATGCCACCATCTAAATTAGTGCATTCTATACCTAGAGTATCTTCTATCATCATAGCAGTGTGTTTGCTTCTTGAGCCTGTAGCACATACAAAAGCTATGTTTTTATTTTGATAATCTACTTTTTCTTTAAACTCTTGGATGAAATTTTCATTCATAAAGCCATTATCATCGCAAAGTGCGATGAGTACAGCTTCTTTTATAACCCCGCTTTTCCATTCGCTAGGAGTTCTTACATCTATAATGCAAAATTCGTGTAAAATATCTTTAGAAATAACTATGTTTTTCATTTTTCTAAAGCCTTAGAAACGATTTTGCTTAAAGCATTGTTAAATTCACTAGGGTTGTCTATACCCATACCTTCGCTAAGTTTAGCCATATTTAAAAGAATATGTGCCATTTCATTAGCTAAGGTATCATTTTCTTTTAAGGCTTTTAAAATTTCATGATTAGGATTAATTTCAAGTATAGGTTTAACTTGCTGTTCTTGCCCCATTTGTTTAAGAATTTGTTGCATAGCAAAATCAGGTTTATTTTGATCATAAACAATACAACTTGGACTATTTGAAAGTCTTTGGCTAAGTTTTACCTCTTCAACTTCATCTTTTAAAACTTCTTTTATTTTGATGAGTAAGCTTGCAAATTCAGCCTTTTGTTCTTCGCTAGTTTCTTCACTAGCTAGATGGTTAATAGCACTAAATTTTAAGCCTTCAAATTCATTCATCATAGGCATAACTATGGTATCAATTTCCTCATCAAGCAATAAAACATTGATATTTTTTTGTTTATAGCTTTCAAGTAATGGAGAATTTCTTAAAAGTTTTTCATTTTTTCCGCTAATATAAAAAATTTCATTTTGTCCTTCAGCTAAGTTTTGTTTATACTCTTCAAGATCAATTAATTCTTCTTTATTTGAGTTTTTAAAGTATAAAAGCTTAGCTATAGCGTCTTTATTTTCGCCAAAACCATATAAACCTTCTTTTAAAACTTTTCCAAAATTCTCATGGAATTTAAGATAGTTTTCTTTATCTTTTTCTTTGAATTTTTTAAGTTCAGCTAAGATTTTTTTAACACTTGCTTCTTGAACGCTTTTTAAAATTTTATTTTCCTGTAAAATTTCACGACTTACATTAAGCGGTAAATCTTCTACATCAATAATCCCGCGTACAAATCTTAAATAAGTTGGTAATAATTCTTTATCATCATCGCTGATAAAAACTCTTTTAACATAAAGTTTTAAACCACTTTTATAATCTACTCTATATAAATCAAATGGAGCTTGTGCAGGTATAAAGAATAAAGAATTATATTCTATAGAACCTTCAGCTTTTGTGTGGATATAAAGCATAGGTTTGTTTGAGTCATGAAAGTTTTGCTCATAAAATCTTTCATAATCTTCAGCTTTTAAGCTTGCTTTATTTTGTCTCCATAAAGCACTTGCTGTGTTAATTTGAGTGTTTTTTAATTCTTTTTTAGGTTCTTTTTCATCTTCTTCTAATGGCAAATATTCTTCTTTTTCCATAAAAATAGGAAATTGTATGTGGTTTGAGTATTTTTCTACTATACTTTCAATGCGGTATGAGTTTAAAAATTCTTCATCTTTTAAATGTAAGGTTATGCAAGTGCCTTGCTCATCTTTATTTGCATCTTCTATTTCATAACCACTAGCATCAGAAGTCCAAAGATAAGCTTTATCATCTAATGCTTTTTTGCTTAAAACTTCTATTTTAAAAGCCACCATAAAAGCAGAGTAAAAGCCTACACCAAATTGTCCTATAAGTTGAGAGTCTTTTTTGGCATCACCACTTAAGTTTTCTAAAAAGCTTTTTGTACCACTTTTAGCAATGGTTCCAAGATGATTGATCAAATCTTCTTTATTCATACCTATACCATTATCACTTATGGTTAGGGTTTTTGCTTCTTGATTGAAGTTGATTTGAATTTTTGGTTCAAATTTTAAATTTTTATAAGCATCATCACTCACGCTTAGATAACTAAGTTTATCAAGTGCATCGCTTGCGTTAGAAATAAGCTCTCTTAAAAAAATTTCTTTGTTTGAATACAAAGAATGAATCATAAGTTGTAAAAGTTGATTAACTTCAGTTTGAAATTGCATTTATATCTCCTTTATTTAAAAATTAAAAAACCAATCCATACTGCCAAAAGACAAAGGATAACATTTAAAATAATATTTAGAAAAAAGTAAAAATAATCACCACTTTGCAAAAATAGCAAATTTTCATAAGAAAAAGTTGAAAAAGTCGTAAAAGCACTTAAAAAACCTGTGCTAATTAAACTTTTAGTAAAAATATGCACACCTTTAGAGTTTGCATAAGAAAAAAACAAGCCCATTAAAAAAGATCCTATGATATTAACAAGTAAAGTACCATAGGGAAAATCATGTGGAATGATTTTATTAAAAAAGCTACTAGTAAGCATTCTAGATACAGCCCCTAAAAAGCCACCAAAACCTACAGCCAAAACTGTACTAATCAAGTTTTTGACCTTTCATTATCTAAGATTGTTTGCATTTTTTCTCTAGTTTGCTCAAGCCAATCATCTTTACTTATATCAACAAGATCAAGAAATACTACTTTTAAAACGCCACTATTTGCACTAAAGTTTTGTGTGTCTAAAATTTTAGCTGAATCAACAATTACAACAGGTTGGACTTTTAGATTAAGTTTTTCACTTAAAATTTTAGCTCCAACTTTAAATTTTAAAAGTTTTTGTGTTTTAGATCTTGTACCTTCTGGAAAAATAGCCAAAATTCTATCTTCTTTTAGTCTTTCTTTGGCTTCTTTTAAAAGTTTTACTAGACCTTTTGGACTTCTATCTATACAAATAATTTTAGGTTTTTTAATCAAAGTTTTAAAAACAGGGAGTTCACCAAGTTCTTTTTTTGCTATCCAAGATATATTTTTTGGACATAAATCTTCCAAAACAACTATATCTAACAAGCTTTGATGATTGATTAAAAGTAAATTAGCTTGAGGGTGTATAGAACCTTGAGTTTGGATTTTATAATTTATTACATATTTTTGCAATTTTGACCATGCTTTTCTGATTTTCCAAATTTTTTCTTGTGATTGCAATAATAAAAAGGTAATGCATAAAAATATAATAGAAAAAATAAATTCAATCCAAAATACTAAAGCTTTAAATCTTTGATAAATCTTCACTTTTTATCCAGCCTATTTTTCCATTATTAAATAAAATTTTTTTATATTCATCTCTTGAATCTAACACTTCTACTTCTTGGTTATATTTTCCAGAATAAAAATGAGTTGAGTTAAGAGTTGGTAAAATTTGCACTTTACTTTCAGCCTTTAATATGGCTTTGTATATGTTATTTTGGGCTAAAAAACTTGCTATTAGAGCCAAAATTGCTAAGCCTAAAGCTACATAGCTTTTCTTAAATACAAACCATAAAGCAAAAATACCACACAAGCTCCACAAAAATACTTGTTTGTAAAAATTAAAGTCATTAGTTTTTGGATTTAAATCACTTTGCGTGCTTATGCTATCTTCTTTAAGTTCTATTTTTAAAGAAAAATCTTTTAATTCTTTAGAATTTAAATTAAAATAAGAAAAATCAAAACGTGTTTTGCTTTTATCTAAAATAGCATAATAAAACCCACTTTGTTTTTCAAAATCACCTTTAATAGCCTCTACGCCTTGTTTTTGAATATCTTTTATATTAAAACTTGCTAGGTTTGTGTTTTCTCCTGCAAGTTCTATAAATAAAATCATATTATCATTATCAAAATGGCTTGCTTTTACTTGTTTTACTTCTAAATTACTTGCAACTATGTGTGAGTATTTGTTAGAAGGAGCGTCGATTTTTTTAAGTTTAATAGGTTTTATAATTAGTGATGAGCTTTGAAAAATATGATCATTTCTGCTTAAAGAAACGATGATTTTATTTAAATTGGCATTTAAACTTTTTGCTTCAAACCATAATTTTGTATGATATGAATTAGCTTTTTGCTCCCAAATAGGATTAGGATTAATCCAAAGCATATCGTCATTTTTTTCAAAGCTCACATTTAAATCAAAACTTACATTAGTTGTGGTGATAACCTCAAGATCTATAGCAAAAGCTTCATCTATGTAAGCTTCATCAGTGTATTCTTTTGCGTTTAATACTAAAGAACCTTGAGGAATAAAATTTTCATCATTGATTTTACTTTCATAATTACTCTCATCACTTGGAGCGATAGTTTGATAAATTTGCTTAGCTTGATCGTCTAATTGATTGTAATTTTTTTCTAGGGTGTTATAATCTTCAAAAACGCTATTTTCTTGAGCATATAAATTAAACGCTAGTAAAAAAACACAAAAAACTTTGAAGGTTTTTAGCAATTTAAAAATCCTTCAAACATTTTAAGTCCTACTTTTGAGCCAAGTATATCATCACACATTCTTTCAGGGTGTGGCATAAGTCCAAAAACTTTTTTATTCTCATCACAAATTCCAGCTATATCGTTTAAGGAGCCATTTGGATTATTGATATATCTTAATAAAATCATATCTTTATCTTCTAGCATTTTAATACCATCTTCGCTATTAAAATAATTTCCTTCTCCGTGAGCAATAGGCAATTCTATAATGTCATTTTTTTGGAAATTTTTCAAAAAAGCATTATTGTTTGATACTACTTGCAATGCTTGCATTTTAGAAATAAAACTTAAGCTATTATTATGTTTCATAGCTCCCTTTAAAAGACCAAGTTCTAATAAAATTTGAAAACCATTGCAAATACCTAGGACATATCCACCTTTTTGTACATGTTCTTTAAGTGTTTTCATAGCAGGAGCAAGTTTTGCAATGGCTGCACATCTTAAATAATCTCCATAAGAAAATCCACCTGGTAAAACAATTAAATCTGCGCTAAAATCTTGTCTTTCATGCCAAATGATTTCAGTTTTTACACCTAGTTTTTCAAAAGCATAAGCTGTATCAAACTCGCAATTAGTTCCGGGAAAACGAATAATAGCTACTTTCATAATATTATCTCATAATCTTCTATCACAGTATTTGCAAGCAATTCTTTACACATTAAATCAACATGTTTTAAAGCTTCTTCTTTATCCTCACAAGCTATATCAAAACTAATTTGTTTTGAGGTTTTAACATTTGATATGTTATTAAAATCTAAAGAATGCAAAGCCTTTTCTATGGCTTTGCCTTGAGGATCTAAAACCCCGTTTTTTAGTGTGATATTTACAGTTACTTTCATTATTTTTCCTAACTTAAAATTCTTTTTAATACTTCTTCATAGGCCATTTTTACATTACCTAGATCTTGTCTGAAGCGGTCTTTGTCTAATTTTTCATTAGTTTTGCTATCCCAAAATCTACAACTATCAGGGCTAATTTCATCAGCTAGTATCATATTTCCTTCACTATCAATACCAAATTCTAATTTAAAATCAATCAATCTTAAACCTTTAGATTCAAAGAATTTAACCAAGATAGAATTGATTTGTCTTGCAATGTTTTTTATTAATTCTAAATCTTTTTCACTTTTTACTAAATTTAAAATCAAACAATGCTCATCATTGATAATAGGATCGCCTAAATCATCATTTTTATAACAAAACTCAACTACAGCAAAAGGTAAAATCGTACCTTCTTTAATGCCCAATCTTTTTGTTAAAGATCCTGTGGCTACATTTCTAGTAATAACTTCAATAGGTATAATATTGCATTTTTTTACAATTTGTTCTTTATCGCTGATAGTTTCTACTAGGTGTGTTTTAATACCTTCTTTTTCTAAAAGATGAAAAATTTCAGTACTAATTTTACAATTTAACGCACCTTTTCCCGCTTCATTACCTCTTTTTTCTGCATTAAAAGCAGTTAAATCATCTTTAAATTCCGTGATGAGTAAATTCTCATCATCAGTTTTAAACATTTTTTTACCTTTTCCCTCGTATAAAAGATCTAGTTTTTTTGCCATTTTACTCTCCTTTTGTGATGTTTAAAATTTTGATTGTATCTATTGCAGTTTTTAATTGTATATCATTATCAATTTGTTCTTTGGTGATGATATTTTTATCTTCTTTATTATCTTTTTTCTTTTCTTGATGTCCGATTTTATCAAGTTCAGCTTGTAAGTGTTTTTTTAGATCGCTTTCTTTGATTTCAAAGCCATGATTTTCTTCTTTACTTACTTTTCCTGGGAATACTTCTATATCAGGACTAACCCCGACAGCTTGTATGGTTCTACCACTTGGTAAATAATATTTTGCTATAGTAAGTCTTAAGCCTTCTTTGCCTTTTTCATCCATAGGTAATATAAGTTGCACACTACCTTTTCCAAATGTTTTTTCGCCTATGATAATAGCACGTTTGAAATCTTGTAAAGCTCCGCTTACAATCTCACTTGCACTCGCACTACCACCATTTACAAGCACTACCAAAGGTGCGTTGGTGATTTTTTTACTAGGATTTGCTTTAAATTCTACATTCTCATTTTCTATTTTTCCTTTTTGTGAGACAATGACTCCTTTATCTACAAAAAGATTTACTAAGCCTACAGCTTGATTTAAAATACCACCTGGGTTGGTTCTAAGATCTAGTATAATTCCTTTTACATTAGAATGTTTTTTGATAGCTTTACTAGCTTCATCTACGACATTTTTATCAAAATTAGTCACTCTTAAATAAAGCAAGTTTTCATTTTCGATTAATTTTGTATAAACGCTATCTACTTTTATAATATCTCTTTTTAAATTGACATCAAATGGTTTTGCATCGCCTTTTCTATAGATAGTTAGAGTGACCTTTGTCTTAGGTTCTCCGCGCATTTTAGAAACAGCTTCATTTAAAGTCATACCTAAGGTTGATTCGTTATTAATTCTTAAGATAATATCATCAGTTTTAATGCTTGCTTTATCTGCTGGACTTCCTTCTATAGGAGCTACAACGCTAATTGCTCCATCTTTTTGCGTAATAGTAAAGCCAAGTCCACCAAATTCTCCATTAGTTTGCTCTTTAAGTTCTTTATAACCTTTTTCATCTAAGAAAGAAGAATGAGCATCTAAATTTGTTAGTAAGCCTGCTATGGATTTATCAACCAAATCTGTATAATTAACATCATCAACATAGTATTGTTCTATGATGGACATGGTTCTTGTGAGTTTAGATAAAGCTTCTATTTTCTTTTCTGCTTCACTAGGAGCGGGGTTTTTAGCTTGTAAATTAGTAAAAATAAAAGAAGCGGTTACTAAACTACAAATGCTAGCTGCGATAATAAGATTTCTTTTTGTCTTCAAAGGAAAAACTCCAAAATAAATATGAATTCATAAAATAATTATCTAATTTTAGTTATTTTTGCTTAAAAAATCGTAAATAAAGTAAATATTTTTATTATATTAGTGTGTTTATATAAAAAATTATTTATAAATATAACTAAATAAACTTGACAATAATAGACTAAAGTTATATAATACATCTCATATAAAAGTAAAAAAGGAGTAAAAATGGCAAATATACAAGATTTTTTAACAGATTCTATGCTTTCAAATATAGAAAGTGCGATTTCTTTGGCCATTCATTCTAAGAATAGTGAAATAAAACCTTTGCATTTATTATGGGCTTTAAGTGTTGATAGTTCAAGTTTGCTAAATCAAGTTTTTAATAAATTAAATGTTTCTAAAGAGGCATTTGAGTTAGAAGTAAAAAGTAAAATTTCATCTTTTCCTACTAGCTCAAATGTAAATAAAGATAATATTAAATTTTCAAATGAATTTATTAATTCTCTAGAAAAAGCAAAAGGCTTGGCTCTAGAAAACAAAGATAGCTATTTGGCTGTGGATATGTGGCTTGTCTCAGAAAGTACGAGTGGGGTTATTAAAGAACTTTTATCTAAATTTGTAGATTTAAATGAGTTTAAAAAAGAATTAGAATTCATTAGAGCTGGAGCTAAAATAGAAACCAAAACAAGCGATGAAACGCTTGATTCTTTGTCTAAATTTGGTATTGATTTGACTATGAAAGCTAAAAACAATGAACTTGATCCTGTCATAGGCAGGGAAGAAGAAATTCAAAGATTAATGCAAATTTTAATTAGAAAAACTAAAAATAATCCTATTTTATTAGGTGAGCCAGGGGTAGGAAAAACTGCTGTAGTAGAAGCTTTAGCACAAAGAATAGTAAAAAAAGATGTTCCTACTTCATTGCAAAATAAAAAAGTCATAGCCTTGGATATGAGTGCTTTAATAGCAGGAGCAAAATACAGAGGTGAATTTGAAGATAGATTAAAAGCTGTTGTAAATGAAGTAATAAAACACAAAAATATAATTTTATTTATAGATGAAATTCACACCATTGTAGGTGCAGGTGCAAATGAAGGAAGTATGGATGCGGCAAATATTTTAAAACCTGCTTTAGCAAGAGGTGAGCTTCATACTATAGGCGCTACAACCTTAAAAGAATATAGAAAATATTTTGAAAAAGATGCGGCTTTGCAAAGAAGATTTCAACCTGTAAATGTAGCTGAACCTAGCATGAATGAAGCTTTAGCAATGTTAAGAGGTATAAAAGAGAAATTAGAAATTCATCATAATGTAACTATTAATGATAGTGCATTGGTAGCAGCTGCAAAACTATCTAAGCGTTATATAGCTAATAGATTTTTACCTGATAAGGCGATTGATTTAATTGATGAGGCCGCAGCAGAATTAAAAATGCAAATAGAAAGTGAGCCAAATTCTTTAAGAAAGGTTAGAAAACAAATTGAAAGCTTAGAAGTAGAAAATGAAGCTTTAAAAATGGAAGAAAATGAAGCTAATGAAAAAAGATTAGAAGAGATTAAAAAAGAATTAGCAAATTTAAAAGAAGAGCAAATCAAACTTAATGCCAAATTTGAAAATGAAAAAGCAGTATTTAATGGTATAAGTGCAAAGAAAAAAGAAATCGATACTTTAAAAAATGAAGCTATTTTAGCTAAAAATAAAGGAGATTTCCAAAAGGCTGCTGAAATAGAATATGGCAAAATTTTAGAGTGCGAAAAAGAGGTATTAAATTTAGAGGAAAAATGGAAACAAATGACCCAAGAAGGAGTTTTGCTTAAAAACCAAGTAGATGAGGATTTAGTAGCTGGTATTTTAAGTAAATGGACAGGTATTAGCGTGCAAAAAATGCTTACTTCTGAAAAGCAAAAATATTTACACATTCAAGAGTATTTACAAGAAAGCGTCGTAGGACAAGATGAGGCTTTGAGTGCCTTGGCTAGAGCTATTAAACGTAATAAAGCAGGGCTAAATCAAGCAACTAAGCCTATAGGAAGCTTTTTATTTTTAGGGCCAACTGGAGTAGGTAAAACAGAAAGTGCTAAAGCTTTGGCTAAATTTTTATTTGATGATGAAAAAGCTATGGTGCGTTTTGATATGAGTGAATTTATGGAAAAACACAGCATATCAAGACTTTTAGGTGCACCTCCAGGATATATAGGGCATGAAGAAGGAGGGGAACTAACTGAAGCTGTTAGAAGAAAGCCTTATAGTGTGATTTTATTTGATGAAGTAGAAAAAGCCCATAAGGATGTATTTAATATACTTTTGGGAATTTTAGATGATGGTAGAGCTACAGATAGTAAAGGTGTAACGGTTGATTTTACTAATACTATCATTATCTTAACTTCTAATATAGGTGCAAATTTTATCATGGAGCTAAAGGGCGAAGAAAGAGAAAAAGCTATTAAAGAAGCTCTTAGAAGCTTTTTTAGACCTGAGTTTTTAAATCGTTTGGATGATATTATTACTTTTAATCCTTTGGGAGAAAGTGAAGCTGAAAAAATAGTTAAATTGCTTTTTAATACCTTGCAAAAAAGTCTTGAAAATAGAGGTATTAAAGCAAGCTTGAGCGATAATGCTGCTAGGTTAATAGCAAAGGTTGGTTTTGATGTTGATTTTGGTGCAAGACCATTAAAAAGAGCTTTATATGACATGGTAGAAGATAAATTAAGTGATATGATATTATCTGATGAATTAAATGAAAATGATGAGATTATTATAGATTCTAAAGATGATGAGATTGTCATCATTAAACAATAAGCAAGTGCAATACTTGCTTATTTTAGAGTAAAATTATCCTATTAACATTAAATTGTAAATACTTCGTATATTTGTTTAAAAAAATATTATTTTTTATCTATTCTTAACAATAAATGTTTTAAAATCTTTAATGATATTTCTATATTTAAGGAACAACAAATGAGTGATTTAGATATTTTTAATCGCCGTTTAGACGCATTAGAAAAACTTCCTCTTTTGAAAAATGAGATTTCTATCTCTAAAGCCTTAGAACAATCAGGTTTTTCAAGAAGAGATTTTATGAAATGGGCTAGTGCAATGACTGCATTTTTAGCACTACCTGCTAGCTTTACTCCAGTAGTTGCAAGAGCTGCTGAGCTTAGTGATAGACTTCCAGTGATTTGGCTTCATATGGCTGAATGTACAGGATGTTCTGAGAGTTTATTAAGAAGTGATGCTCCTACTATTGATAGTTTAATTTTTGATCATATTTCTTTAGAATATCATGAAACTATAATGGGTGCAGCAGGTTGGCAGGCTGAGCATAATCTTGAAGCTGCTATGGAAAAATATAAAGGTAGATATATTTTAATGGTAGAAGGTGGCATACCAACAGGTGCTACAGAAAACTTTTTAACTATAGGACCGCACGGTAAGACAGGTAAGCAAATAGCACAACAAGCTTGTGATAATGCTTTGGCCATTTTTGCTATAGGTACCTGTTCAGCTTTTGGTGGTATTCAAGCTGCTAGACCTAATCCAAGTAATGCTGTGAGTTTAAGTAAAGTTACAAATAAAACAGTTATTAATGTTCCAGGTTGTCCTCCAAGCGAGAAAAACATTATAGGTAATGTGATTCATTATATATTGTATCAAACATTACCAGCGCTTGATGCTTACAATAGACCAAAATGGGCTTATGCTTTAAGAATTCATGATCTTTGCGAAAGAAGAGGACGCTTTGATGCGGGTGAATTTGTGCAACAATTTGGTGATGAAGGGGCAAAAAAGGGATATTGTCTTTATAAGGTAGGTTGTAAAGGACCTTATACTTTTAATAATTGCTCAAGAGAAAGATTTAATCAACATACTTCATGGCCAATCCAAGCTGGACATGGTTGTATAGGTTGTTCTGAACCAGATTTTTGGGATACTATGGGGCCTTTTGAAGAAGTGATGGCAGGAAGATTATTTGATACTGTTTATGGTTTGGGTGCTGATAGTATTTCAGATAAAATTGGTATAGGTGTGCTTTGTGTAACAGGTGTTGCTGTTGCTGCGCACGCTGTAATTGCTTCATTAGAAAAGAATAAGGATTAAGAATGTCAAAAAGAATTATTATAGATCCACTTACTAGAATAGAAGGACACTTAAGAGTTGAAGTGGTGGTTGATGAAAATAATGTCATTAAAGAAGCATATTCAGGATCAACTCTATGGAGAGGTTTGGAAACTATTGTAAAAGGTCGTGATCCAAGAGATGCAGGCTTTTTAACTCAAAGAATTTGTGGTGTTTGTACTTTTTCACACTATAGAGCAGGGATTATTGCGGTAGAAAATGCTTTAGGTATTACCCCGCCATTAAATGCTGTTTTAACCAGAACTTTAATGAATGCAGCTTTATACATGCATGATCATGTGGTGCATTTTTATCAACTTCATGGGCTTGATTTTGTTGATGTTGTAAGTGCTTTAAGTGCTGATGTAAAAAAAGCAAGTGATGAAGCGTTTAAATACACCGATATGCCTTATGCAACAGGTGCAGATAAACTTTTAGAAGTACAGCAAAGGCTAAAAACCTTTGTAGATAAAGGAAATCTTGGACCATTTGCAAATGCTTATTATGGACACGCAACTTATCGCTTTACTCCTGAGCAAAACCTTATTGCGCTTTCACATTATTTAGAATGTTTAAGAATTCAAAGAACAATAGCTCAAGCTATGGCGATTTTTGGTGCTAAAAATCCTCATCCACAAAGCTTAACAGTAGGTGGTGTGACTTGTGTTATGGATCTTTTAAACCCATCAAGAATGGCTGAATATATGACTAAATTCCAAGAAGTAGCTGATTTTATTAATCGTGCTTATTATCCAGATATCATAATGGCTGCAAAAGCTTATTCTAAAGAAGCAAGTGTATTAAATGATGTAGGAGTAAATAATTTCTACACTGAAAAAGAATTCCAAGTTTCTAGCGATGAGTGGCTGTTTGAAGGTGGTATTATTAGAAATGGTGATTTGAGTAAGGTTGAAGAAGTAGATGAAGCTAAAATCACTGAAGAAGCTACAAGATCATGGTATGCAGACAATGAAGCTTTACATCCTTATGATGGCAAAACTAATCCAAACTATACAGGCTTAATTGATGGTGAAAGCATTGATGATAAAGGCAATATGGTTCATAGTAAGGTATTTGATACTAAAGGTAAATACAGCTGGATTAAAGCTCCAAGATATGAAAATTTACCTATGCAAGTTGGACCATTAGCAAATATTTTAGTAAATTATGCTAAGGGTAATAAAATCGTAGTAGAAGCAGTTGATTCATTCTTAAAAACCACAAATTTACCACTTAAAGCACTTATGAGTACTTTAGGAAGAACAGGTGCTAGAGCGATTGAAGCTAAAATCATTGCTGATCATGGTTTAAAAGCATTTAATTCTTTAGTCGAAAATTTAAAAACAGATGAAAGCACTTGTGCTACTTATGTAATCGATAAAAATAAAGAATACAAAGGTAGATTTATGGGAAGTGCGCCTCGTGGTGCGTTGAGTCATTGGTGTAGAATTAAAAATGGTGTAATTGAAAATTGGCAAGCAGTAGTACCTTCTACTTGGAATGCAAGTCCAAAAGATGCAAATGGAGTAGGCGGTAGCTATGAGCAATGTCTTATCGGTATGAAACTAGCTGATGTTAAACAACCTTTAGAAGTAATAAGAGCTATTCACTCTTATGATCCTTGTATAGCATGTGCTGTACATGTAATGGATACTAAAGGCAATAATCTTAGCGAGTATAAAGTTAATGTAAATTTATAAGGAAAGGACTTTAGTATGGATTCTAAACATTCCTTAAAATCAAATAGAAAGGCTGAATACGAATTTAGTATTGGCCTTCGTTTTACACATTGGTTAAGAGCAGTTGCGATCGTGATTTTAGTAGGGACTGGATATTATATTTCTTATGTATTTCAATCTCCATCTATTTCATCTGAACCAACTTTATTTATGCAGGCAAAATACCGTATGGTACACCAAATTTTTGGATTTATCTTAATAGCTTGTGTGATTTTTAAAACATATTTGTTCTTTTTTGATTCAAAAAGTGATGGTGAGAGAAAAAGCATAAAAGATATTTTTAATGTAAAATTATGGATAGAGCAGATTAAATTTTACATTTTCTTAGGAAAGCACCCGCATTTGCAAGGTGTATATAATCCTTTGCAATTTGTAACTTATTTTTTCTTTTATCTTGTTATGTTTGGACTTATCTTAACAGGATTAATCCTTTATATGCATGTATATCATGAAGGCTTGGGTGGATTTTTATATAACATCTTAAGACCTATTGAAGTAATGTTAGGTGGATTAGCCGATGTTAGAACTTACCATAGAATTTTAATGTGGATTGTGTTGATTTTTGTTCCAGTGCATATTTATATGGCTGTGTTTAACTCAGTTAAAGGCAAAGATGGTGCTTTAGATGCTATCTTTAGTGGTTATAAATTTGTAAGAGAAAATCATTGAAACTTCTAATCTTAGGCATTGGTAATATTATGTTTGCAGATGAGGGCTTAGGCGTTCATCTTTGCAAACTTTTAGAAAAAAATTATAAGTTTTATCACGAAAAAGACTCAGTGAGCTTTGTAGATGGTGGAACTTTGGCTTTACAACTTAGTTATATTATAGCTGAATATGATGAAATGGTTGTGATTGATTGTATTGCAGCAGATGATGCTAAGATCGGAGATATTTTTTTCTTTCCTTATGATGCAATGCCCAAAAAAGTTAATTGGAGTGGTAGTGCACATGAGGTTGAAATGCTTCAAACTTTACAATACATGGAGCTTATGGGAGATTTGCCTAAAACTCAAATTTTAGCCTGTGTGCCAAAGCGCATAGAACCATTGAGTTTTAAACTTTCAAAAGAAGTCTTGAGTGCTTTAGAAAAAATGGAGAAAATTTTACTTGATTTTTTAGAGAAAAAAGGCTTTACTTATGAGAGAGTTGCTAATTATAATATACAAGAGCTTGCTCTAAATTCTTATAAAAGCTAAGCAAAAGCTTAGCTTAATTTTTAATCATCAAATTTTTGTCCTAAGAAATTTCCATTTACATCAGTATAAATTTCCATCATATTATTTAGTTTAAATTTATAACCTTGAATTTCTTTTTCAACTTTAATTATACTTGCATTTGGGTGCATTTTCTTAATCGTTGTTAAAACATTTGGACTTAAAAAAGAAGTATCAATCGGTCTGTATTTTGCATCAATTTCTTTCCAATCTCCATTGATGAAAAACTCAAGTTCAGTTCCATTGTCTAAATAAACATCAAAACTATCAATATCTTGTTTAACTAAAGCTATGTTTGAGCCTGTAAAATGTTTTTGTATAAAATTTTTAGAATTTGCCGGTAAAGCATTTACACCTACAACCATATCTCTTGCAAAAACACAACTTGCTAGAGTTAATGCCACTAAAGCTATTTTTAATTTCATTTTTTATCCTTTAAATTGAATTATTTGTGAAATCATATAAATATTGAGTGAATTTTGTGTGAACTTTGTTTTTTTAAAATAAATAGCAAGTATTTAATTGTATAATGATAAAAAAGTTTTAAAAGGATAAATAATGTATAGGTTTGCACCATCGCCTACTGGAGATATGCATATTGGAAATTTAAGAGCAGCTTTGTTTAATTATATTAAAGCAAGACAAGAAAATACAGATTTTATTTTGCGTATTGAAGATACGGATAATGCTAGAAATATTGCTGGAAAAGAAGAGGAAATAAAAGCTATTTTAAAAGAATTTGGTATAACTTGGCAGCATTATTATATACAAAGTGAGAATTTGAAATTTCACCGTCAAATGGCTTTAAAGCTAGTAAGTGAAAAAAAAGCTTTTGCTTGTTTTTGTACTGAGGATGAGTTAGCTCATAAAAAAGAATTAGCTAAAAGCAAAAATCAAGCATATAGATATGATGGCACTTGTGAAAAATTAGCAGATATTGATGTGTTAAATTGTGAAAAACCTTTCGTAATTCGTCTTAAAAAACCTCAATCTCAAATGAAATTTACTGATTATATTAAAGGCGAGATTAGTTTTAATCCTGAGGATATTGATAGTTTTGTGATTATGAGAGCAGATAAAACCCCAACTTATAATTTTGCTTGTGCGGTTGATGATATGCTAGAAGGCGTTACTTGTATTATAAGGGGGGAAGATCATGTTTCAAATACTCCTAAGCAAGAGCATATTAGAGCTAGTTTAGGTTATGATAAAAGCATGACTTATGCACATTTGCCTATCATTTTAAATGAAGAAGGTGTTAAAATGAGTAAAAGAGAGGCTCATTCTAGTGTAAAATGGATGCTTGATAATGGATATTTAGCAAGTGCTATTGCAAATTATTTAATCCTTTTAGGCAATAAAACTCCAAAAGAGATTTTTACTTTAGAAGAAGCTATAGAATGGTTTGATTTGAAAAAAGTTTCAAAATCTCCTGCTAGATTTGACACTAAGCGCTTGATGCAAATCAACCGTGAGCATATAAAAATGCTTGATAATGATAAATTAAATTCTTTGTTAAATTTAGGCAAAGATGTAGCAGAGTTTGCAAAATTTTATACTCAAGAAGCTAGCACGCTAAATGAAATCAAAGAAAAAATACAAGCCATTTTTGCAGTTAAAAATTATAATGAATTTGAAAGTGAATGTAGGTTAATTAAAGAGGTTTTAAAAGATTTAGATTTGCCTCAAGAATACGATGAGTTTAAAAAGATTTTGATGGAAAAAACAAATTTAAAAGGTAAAAATTTCTTTATGCCTTTGCGTTTAGTATTAACAGGGGTTACTCACGGACCTGAAATGAGTGAAATTTATACTTTAATCAAGCCTTTTATTAAAGAAATTATAAAGGAGTAAAATGGGAGTTGGAACAAGTTTGATTGTGTCTTTGGTGCAAATTTTTTCTTTAGTGATTGAAATTTATGTATGGATTATAATTATTGCTGCTTTAATTTCTTGGGTAAGGCCTGATCCATATAATCCTATAGTACAAATTTTATATCGTTTAACTAATCCTGCTTATGCTTTTGTAAGAAGATTTATCCCTACTACTATAGGAAGTATTGATTTAGCACCTTTGATTATTATTTTAGGATTAAAATTTATCCAAATATTTTTATCAAATTTAATTTTAGGAAGTTTATAAGTGTTGAAAAAAAGTGTGGTATTACTCTTAGTTGGAGTAGTTTTTGCAAATAGTGCGATGTATTCTTACAAAGAATTAGAGCAAAAATCAAATTCTTTGGCTAAGGATTATTATTTATATCGTTTATTAGAAAAAAATGAATTTAAAAAAGAAGAAGTTGAAGGTTTAAAAGAGCATATTTATCGTTATGCAGGGCGTATTAAAAATGCTATTGAAACGATTATTCCACCTTTGGGATATAATAAAGAATATGAAGCTTGTTATAAATTTAATACGCAAAATATCTTAGATGCTAATGCTACTTGTCAGCTTATAAGATTAAACAGTTTAACTTTTATACAAGATCTTAATACTACAACGCGTAATGAAATGAAAAAAAATATCTCACAAGATAATCCAAATTTAGTAAAACTCTTAGAAGCTTTTAATGCTAAAGATCCTCTAAGTTATGCGGTTTTAAATTATGATAGTGCAAATTTTTATAAAATTTATGGCTTTTTAAAAGATAAAAAGGATTTTTTCTTAGAAAAAGATTTTGTAAATGAATTAGCAAAAGAAAAAGAATTTACAAATTTTGTAAAAGAAATTATCATTAAGAAAAAAAGTCCATTGATAAGAAAATCTTTGGTTAATGTAGATGCAAATTTAACTTTTCAAGATAATGCATTTTACTTAGGTGTGAATGCTATTTTAGAAAATGATGATAAAAAAGCACTGGAATTTTTCCAAGTAGCAAAAGATACTTTTAAAAGTAAGCCTTTAGTAGATAATGCAAATTTTTGGATTTATTTAATCACTCAAGATAAAAAGTATCTTGATGAGCTTGCTCAAAGTGATTCTTTAAATATTTATAGTCTTTATGCAAGGGAGTTAAAGGGCTTGCCTTTGCCTAAAATAGAAGAATTAAGTCCAAAAAAACAAAAAAATGATTTTGATATGAAAGATCCTTTTGCTTGGCAAAAACTTGCAAAAGAAATTGCAAAAGGTACTCCTAATGAGTTAGAAAAGCTTGCAAAAGATTTTTATACTAAAGAAAATATCGCTATTTATGCTTATATTAAAGAAAGAGCTGAGGGTTTTAAAAAACATTATTTCATTATGCCTTATTTTGAGTATTTAAAAGATTATTCTACACAAAGAAAGGCTATGATTTTAGCTTTAGCTAGACAAGAAAGCCGTTTTATCCCAACAGCCATTTCAACCTCTTATGCTTTAGGTATTATGCAATTTATTCCATTTTTAGCTAATCATATAGGCAATAAAGAATTGCAAATTCCAAATTTTGACCAAGATATGCTTTTTGACCCAAAAACAGCTTATACTTTTGCAAATCATCATTTAGATTATTTAGAATCTAAACTTAATTCTCCGGTATTTGTGGCATATGCTTATAATGGAGGTATAGGATTTACTACTAGAATGCTCAAGAGAGAAGATATGTTTAGAGCGGGAAAGTACGAGCCATTTTTATCTATGGAACTAGTTCCTTATGCAGAAAGTAGGGTGTATGCTAAAAAAGTTTTAGCTAATTATATTGTGTATTTGCATCTTCTGAACGATAATACACCGATTTCGAAATTTTTTGAAACTTTAACTCAAAACACTGATTCTCAAAACACAAATCAAGTTTTAAAATAGGTTTTTGTACCAACTCATCAAGGGTGATTTTGTAATAACTTGCATAATCACTTTTGATGATATACTTAAACAATTCATCATTTTTATCTAAGGCTTTTAAGTTAGTTTTTTCTCCATCTATGAGTATTGAAATTTGTTCTTGTTTGATATTGATATTTGGTAAAAAACTAAGTACAAAAACTTCTTTTTGACTTTTTTCATCTAATACAGGATTTAGATAACTTAACAAAGCTACTACTCTATTATCTTTATAATTAAAATTGATTTTTTGTGCATACATAAGAGTTTGACTTTTTAAATCGATTTCACTTTGCTCTTGGGTTTTATTTGAACATGCAGTAAAAATAAGTGTTAAAAAAATAATCATATAAATTTTTTTCATATTTTATTCCTAATTTTTTTATAATTATAAGCTTTTAACTTTTAAAAAGATATAATTTTGTTTATTTTCTTTGATTTAAGGAAGTTATGAAAAGATTAGCAATGGCTTTTAGTGGGCCTTCCAATTCAGGTAAAACAACTTTAATAACTCAAGTTGCTAAATATTTTATGGAACAAAATTATAAAGTATGTATTATAAAACATGATCCAAAAGATAAAGCAAGTTTTGATATAGCAAAAAAAGATAGTTTTAAATTTTTTCAAAGTGGTGCTGATGTAATGGTTTTAAGCCCTACAAGGACAACTTTATTTACACATTCTCCAAGTACTTTAGATGAAGCTATTTCCAAACTAGGGGAATTTGATTTTTTATTTATAGAGGGCTTAAAAACCTTAGATATGCCAAGAATTAGTGTTTTTTGCAAAGAAGTAGATGAGAGCTATTTTGCTTATTCTAAGGCTATTGCAAGCTATGAAAAAATCGAAAATAAAAATTTAACTTGGCTTTATTTGGATGATTTAGAAAGTATTTGTGATTTTATATTAAAAAATTCAAAAAAAGTATAGGGGTAAAATATGCAAGAATTAATTAGCGATATACAAAAAGCAGTGATTGAAATTTCAAAAGAACTTAGATATTTAAAAGATTTTGATTATACTACTTCTCAAAATGCCACTGGAGATAATCAATTAAAACTTGATGTAAAAAGCGATGAGATCATTACTAGAATTTTAAAGCAAAGCAAAGGTATAAAAAGCTTAATTAGTGAGGAAAAACAAGAGCAATTATTAATTAATAAAAATGAAAAATATGTTGTTGCTTATGATCCTTTAGATGGCTCATCTTTGGTAGATGTGAATTTTGCTATAGGTTCTATTTTTGCTATTTATGAGCAAAAGGCTAGTGCAAAAAATCTAAAAGCGGCAGTTTATGCTATTTATGGTGTGCGTTTAGAGCTTATAGTATGCATAGATACTCCTAAGCTTTATAGGTTAAATGAAAATGATAAATTTATTTTTGTTAAGGATTTAAAATTAAACGAAAAAGGCAAATTAAATGCAAGTGGTGGGACACAAAAAAATTGGTCAAATACTCATAGAGTTTTTATAAAAGCTTTATTTGATGAAGGATATCGCTTAAGATATTCAGGTGCTATGGTGAGTGATTTACACCAAATTTTACTCAAAGGTGGAGGATTATTTTCATATCCTGCAACAAGTGATGCACCAAATGGAAAATTAAGAGCATATTTTGAGGTATTTCCTTTTGCTTTTATTTTTGAAAAAGCAGGAGGGCTTTCTACTAATGGAGAAAATGATTCTTTGCTTGATTTAGAATTTGAAAAAATCCATGCAAGTACGCCATGCTTTTTGGGTTCAAAATATGAAATTGAAAAACTAAAACAAGCTTATAAAGGGCTTTAATGGCTGAAGTTAAAGATGAATTTGAACTAGCTTTAGAAGCTAAAAAAAATGAACTTCAAGCTTGTCAAAATGATAAAAACTTAAAATCTTGTTTACCTTGCTCTATGATTTTTGAGTGCTCTTTAAGAAAAGAGTATATTGATGCAGTTTATAAGAGTATGTCTAAAGGTAAAGAAGGTGGATTTGATTTTTAATTAAAGGTTGAAAATGCGTTATATTACTACTCCGATATATTATGTAAATGATGTAGCTCACATTGGTCATGCTTACACTACGATTATAGCAGATACTTTGGCTAGATTTTATCGCTTGCAAGGAGAAAAAACATTCTTTTTAACAGGTACAGATGAACATGGTCAAAAGATAGAGCAAGCTGCTAGCGCTAGAAATTTTACCCCTAAAGAATATGCAGACGAAATTAGTGCTAAATTTAAAAAACTTTGGGATGAGTTTGAGATTTCTTATGATTATTTCATTAGAACTACAGATGAAAATCACAAATTAAGTGTGCAAAAAGCATTTAAAAAAATGTTTGATAAAGGTGATATTTATAAAGGAACTTATGAAGGCTTTTATTGTGTTTCTTGTGAGAGTTATTTTACCCAAACTCAGCTTGTAAATGAGTGTCATTGTCCAGATTGTGGTAAAAAAACACAGCTTTTAAAAGAAGAAAGTTATTTTTTCAAGCTTTCTAAATATCAAGATCAAATTCTTAAATGGTATAAAGAAAAAGAGCCGATTTTACCTAAAAATAAGGCTAATGAATTAATCCACTTTGTAGAAAGTGGTTTAAAAGATCTTTCTATTACAAGAACGAGTTTTGAATGGGGTATAAAGCTTCCAAAAGAACTAAATGATGAAAAACATGTGGTATATGTTTGGCTTGATGCTTTGATGAATTATGTGAGTGCTTTGGGTTATGGACTTGATGATAAAAATATGGATCTATGGCCTGCTCATATTCATTTTGTAGGTAAGGATATCTTGCGTTTTCATGCAGTGTATTGGCCTGCGTTTTTGATGAGTTTAGAACTCCCTTTGCCTAAATTTGTAGCAGCGCATGGCTGGTGGACCAAAGATGGTGAAAAAATGAGCAAATCTAAAGGCAATGTAGTAGCACCTAAAGAAGTAGCAGATACTTTTGGTTTAGAAGCTTTTAGATATTTTTTACTCAGAGAAGTTCCTTTTGGCAATGATGGGGATTTTTCACAAAAAGCATTAATTACGAGAATAAATGCAGAATTAAGCAATGAGCTTGGAAATTTATTAAATAGAATTATCGGTATGAGTGCTAAGTATTCTCAAAATATTATTGATTGCAAAGATGTGAATTTGTATTTTAATCAAGAATTAAATGAATGTAAAGAGTATTTAGATAATGCAATCAATGCTTTAGAAAATATCCAGCCAAATCGCTATTTAGAAGAGCTTTTTAAGGCTTTATCTTTAGCAAATTTAAGTATTAGTAAGTATGAGCCTTGGAATTTAATTAAAAATGATCAAATGCAAAAAGCTAATGCCTTAGTGGCTTTATGTGCTAATATTTTAACAAAAGTTACTATTTTACTTTCAGCTGCTATGCCAAAAACAGCTTTAAAAATTGCCAAAGCTTTAAATTTTGAAATTTCAAACGAAAACTATCAAAAACTAATTTTAAATAATCAATTATGCAATTTAAAATCAAGTGCATGTGAAGCTTTATTTCCAAAAGTTGAATTAACACAAGAAAACAAAAAAGAAGAAAAAGTAGAAGAGAAGCCAAGTTTAGCTCAAATTAAAATTGATGATTTTAAAAAAATTGAAATTAAAGTAGCATTAGTAAAAGATTGTCAAAATATAGAGGGCAGTGAAAAGCTTTTAAAATTTCAACTTGAACTTGAAAATGGCGAACTAAGACAAGTGCTTTCGGGTATTGCTAAATTTTATAAAGCTAGTGAGTTAATAGGTAAGCAAGTTTGTGTCATTACCAATCTAAAAAAAGCTAAAATTTTTGGCCATGAAAGCCAAGGTATGATTTTAAGTGCAGAAAAAAATGGTAAATTAGTTTTAATTAGCCCACAAAGTTTTATAGAAAATGGAGCTTTAATAGGCTAGATGAATATTTCTAATTTTATTGAGCTTGTTAATGCCCAAGTTTTAAACTATGGAGCAACTTCTAGTGTTTATGATTTTAGTATAGATTTAAACAAAGTCAAACAAGCAAGTGTATTTTTTGCTAAGAATAATGAACAAGCTAGTTTTGCTATAAAACTTGGAGCTTATGTTATAGTAAGCGAGGAGAAATTAAATCTTGAAGATAAAGATGTGTTTTATCTTCAAGTTGATGATCTTGAAGAAGCTATTTTCAGGCTTTTTAGATTTTTATGCGAAGAAAAATCTTATGAATTTATATGTTGTAATCATATAGAATTAAAATTTGCAAAAGCCTTTAATTTTAAAGCCTTAAATTCAAATATTTTATTAGATTTTGATCTTTTAAAAAATTCTAAAGAAAAAACTTTCTTTTGCTCTGATGATGAAAAATTTATTTTAAAATTAAAATCAAATTTTCATACCTTAAAAGCTTGTAAATATGAAATTTTAGGCTCAAAATCTTTATTTCAAACGAGTTTGCTTTGTAAAAATTTATATTTTAAGGATTTAAAATTTGCATTTTTTTATGCAGATATTTTTGCTAGTTTTATTGAATTTATAGAAAGTCAAAAATTACCCTTTAGTTTTAATGATAAAAAATTAGAACTTTTTAAAGCCTATTTTTTAAACTCAAAAAATGAAATTTGTGCTTTTGGAGGTAGCTCTAGGGTGATTTTACTCGTGGAAAATGATGAGGATTTTGACTTTATAGCACAAAAACTTCAAGACACTAAGGGTTTTAAAACCGCATTAAAAAATTCTTTATTTTGTGATTTTTCTTATACAAATTTAAAAGAATTAAAAAATTTTCTTGACTTTAGATATTGCTTGATAAAAGAAAACATAGAAGACTTTTTAGAATGTTTTTTTGTCTATGAAAAAAATATTAATTTATTTGATTAAAAAAATATATACTCTAAAAAGCTATATTTCTAATTTTATTTTATTAATTTAAAGGAAAAAATATGAAAAAATTTTTATTTTTAAGTTTATTTGCTGCAGCTGCATTGAATGCTGAAATTTTAGTTTATGGCCCAGGCGGTCCAGCTCCTGTTTTAAAAGAACTTGCTAAACAATTTGAAGCAAAAAGCGGAGAAAAAGTTATCGTTAATGCAGGGCCAACACCTAAATGGATCAAACAAGCTAAAATGGATGCTGATATCATTTATTCTGGTAACACATCTATGATGGATGGATTTGTTAAAGCTATGTCAAAACAAATCAAAATACAAGATGTTCAAGTTTTAAATGCTAGAGGTTCAGGTATGATAGTAAGAGCTAATAACCCTAAAAAAATTAAAAAATTTGAAGACCTTTTAAAAGATGGTGTTAATGTTATGGTAGTTGATGGAGCAGGGCAGGTTGGCTTGTATGAAGATATGGCTTTAAAAACAGGAAAAATCGAAAACCTAGAAAAACTTAGAAAAAACATCAAAGTGTATGCTAAGAATTCAAAAGCAGCAGTAGATGAGTGGAAAAACAATCCAAATATCGATGCTTTAATCATTTGGACACATTGGATTAAAGCAGTTGGTGAGAAAGAAAATAAATTTATAAAAGCAGATAAAAACTCAATTATTTATAGAGCTGCTGAAATAGCACCAACACAAAAAGGTTTAAAAAATCCAAAAGTAACTGAATTTATAGAATTTACACAAAGCAAAGAAGCGCAAAAAGTATGGGAAAAAGAAGGTTGGTTAGCTAAATAAATTAAGTTAAAGCATTTTACTTTATTGTAAAATGCTTTTTAAATTATTTTTCGTTAATTTCTGCTTCTATATTAATTTGCACTTCATCACTAAGTGTCAAACTAGAAGTATCTGGAGCAAATTTAAAATCACTTCTTTTAATTTGTCCTTGTAAAGTAAATCCCGCCTTTTCTTTACCACTATCTGTTTTAATAACCCCACCAATTTCAGTATCTAAAACAATATCTTTACTTACACCAGCAATATTTAAAGAGCCATACATCTTACCTTTTTCATTAGAAATTTTTTCATATTTGCTCATAGTAAAAGTGATGTTTGGATGAGTTTTTGCTTTGAAAAAATCATCTTGTTGTAAATGGGCATCTCTTGCTTTATTTTCAGTATTTATAGAAGCAACTTTTACATTTGCTTGAAGTTTATTAAATTCAAATTTAGTACTATCAAAATCAACCACTGCATCATAGTCTTTAAAATTTCCATTTACATTACTAATTTGTAAATGCTTGATTTTAAAAGCTACATTTGTATGAGCTTTATCTAGAATAAATTCTTTACTCAAAGCATTGCTTGCTAAAATTGAAGCAGCTAAAAATGAACCAAGTAGTATTTTTTTCATTAATTCTCCTTTTTTAATTTGTAAAATCTATTATACAAACAAAAATAAAATGAAAGTAAATTTTAAATGTACTCTATAAAATCTTTCACATTGGCTTCTTTAAAGCCTTTTAATCTTAATAAACAACTATCACATTTACCACAAGCTTTATCTTCTCTTTCATAGCAAGACCAAGTGTATTCTAAGGCTACCTTTTCTTTTAAGGCTAATTCAACTATTTGTCCTTTGCTTAGATGAACTAATGGGGTTTTAATTGTAACATTACAAGTTTTTGTTGTGCCTTCATTGATAAACTCACTTGCTTTTTGTATGAAATTTGCACTACAATCAGGATAACCACTGCTATCTTCTTGCACTACTCCTATGAAAATACTTTCGCATTTTTCTTTTTCAGCTATGGCTCCTGCAATAGATAAAAAAATGCCATTTCTAAAAGGAACATAAGTATTTGGAACTTTTTTTTCGTGTAGCTTTTCTTTAGGAATTTCTAAATTTAAATCCGTTAAAGAATTACCACCAATATTTGCTATAAATGAAACATCTAAAATATATTTTGTTTTTATGTTAAGTTTTTCACAAATTTTATTAAAACATTCTCTTTCTTTAAGCATGGTGCGTTGATTGTAATCAAAATGCAAAGCAATGATTTCATATCCTTCTTTTTTGGCTAAATATGCACATAAAGTACTATCCATACCACCACTTATAATACAAAGAGCTTTTTTCATACTTTTCCTTAATTTTGATATAATTTGAAATTATAAAATCAAAAGGATAATAATGATTTTTTGCGAAGAAGAAATGGATATTTCTTTTCTTGAAAAAATTGCTCAAAAAATGAGTGATCAAAATATAGAACTTGTTTTGGTAGATGAAAAAACCATGCATGAAATTAATCTTAACCAAAGAGGAGTAGATAAAACTACAGATGTTTTGTCTTTTCCTTTAGTGCAAAATTGTGAAAATTTGCTTGGTAGTATTGTGATAAATTTAGATGAAGTAAGTAAAAAAGCAATGGAATATAAACACAGCAATGAAGAAGAGATGGCATTGCTTTTTATACATGCTATGCTTCATTTGCAAGGTTATGATCATGAGGTAGATCAAGGACAAATGAGACAAAAAGAACAAGAATGGATTGAGTATTTTAAACTACCAAAAAGTTTAATTATAAGAACACAAGAAGGGGATTGAATGATTAAAAAAATAATATTAAATTTAGGTTTATGTGCGAGTTTATATGCATATAATGAAAATACATTTACATTAAATATTTTAGAAGGAAAGGAATTTGATATTCACTTATATAGTTCCATTAAAAGTAACACTAGTTATGGTTTTGTCCAAACAAAACAAAAACAATATAGTTTTTGGGGTAGTGCTAAGAATGATGAATATTATATAGATATAGCAGATTTTGGAACTTGCGTTTTAAAAGATATGCATAAAAATAAATTTGATGCTTTATGTAAAATAGATGAAGTAAAAAAAGAATTTAGTTTTTTAGCCAGCAAGACAAATACGATGATTAATCAGCTATCACTTAAAGAACAAAAACAACTAGATGCTAATAAAACTATAGAATTTGACTTTAGTGAAGATATTTTAAAATCAACAAGTAAAAATGAAAAATTAAATAAAATTATTGATGATTTTAATGAGAATTTAGATAAAAATTCATTAAAACAAAAAGCAAAAGAAAGCTTTGAAAAATGGAGTAAAGAAAACATTTCTAGTAATGAGTTTTTTTCTCAAGCTTATATGTTTTACCAAGATGAGCATATTATCTCTTTAGGAAAAAATATTTATGAATATAAAGGTGGTGCTCATGGTATGACTAATTTTTTAAGAAAAACTTATAGTATTGATGATATGAAACTTATAAATATAAAAAATGAGTTAAAAATAGAAAGTGAAGATTTTCAGAATATGATTAAGCAAAAGATTTTAAGTTTATACAGTGAAAATGAATTATTTGATATTAAAGAACTTAAAATGAGTGAAATTTTCGAAGTAAGAAAAGATGGATTAAATTTTATATGGGAACCTTATGAGATAGCTCCATATTCAACAGGAGCAGTTGAAGTTTTTATAAGTTTTGATGAATTAAAACCTTTTTGGAAGAAAAATTCAAAACTTGCTTATTTGAGTAAAATCAAATAAGCATTTAATCATCAAATTTTTGTCTTAAAATTGTTCCATTATCGTCTATGTAAAGCTTCATTTGATTGTTTAGTTTGATTTTATAATAAGAAATTTTTCTTTCTATTTCTATGATTGCTGTATTAGGGTAGATATTTTTGATGGTATTTTGTATTGTTAAAGGTAAAATCGCATAATTTAACGAGCTAAAATTTTCAGCCTCTTTAAATTCTCCATTAAGCGAAAACTCAATCTCACTTCCATCACTTAAATAAATCTCATAAGAATAACCATCTTGTTCTACTAGGCCTATTTCTGCATTAAAATAATCTTTGATAAATTGTTTGATATTTACCGGTAAAGAATCAGGTGCTATAACTATACCTGCATTAAGGGTATTTAGAGTGATCAAAAAAGCAAAAGCTAGTTTTTTCATTTTTAACCTTATTTTATTTTTTGACGATATTGTATCTTATTAGTGTGAATTTTATGTGTAAGCTAGAATTTAAATAGCTTTTTGTTATAATTATTAAAAATACAAAGTAGGGTAATGATAGCTTCTTTTCTAATTGCTTTAAATATTGTGATATTTGTCTTTGTGAATTATCTTTATTTTGGATCCTTAAATTTAGATGCTATTTTGGGTTTAAATTTATTTTTCTTTCAAGGATTTTACTGGCAAATTCTAAGCTCAATGTTTATGCATGGAAATTGGCCTCATTTGATTTTAAATATGATAGTGCTTTTTCAATTTGGCTCTATGCTGGAAAAATACTTAAAAAGCTTTAAATTTGCTTTGCTTTATTTAATTGGCGGAATTCTTTGCTCTTTGCTTAGTGTTTTTTATGTGTATTTAAGTTTTGATGGTAGTTTTGTAAACGTAGTGGGCGCAAGTGGTGCCATATGTGTTTTAATGGGATATTATGCATATTTAGATAAAACTGCTACTAAAGGACTTATCGTAGCTATATTGTTAATGAGTTTTGTGCCTATTTTTATGGGTGTAAATATAGCTTGGTATGCACATATTTTTGGCTTTATATGTGGATATGTTTTGGGTAAATTTAAGGTTATAAAATGAAATATATCTATTTTATCCGTCATGCTAAGGCTCAAAAAGAAAACTACGAACAAGATTTACAACGAGAGCTTAGTTCTAGCGGAAAAGATGATTTAAAAACTATGATTTATAGGATTAAAGATTTAGAATTTAAGGCTCAAAGTATTATCTCAAGTCCTGCTAGGCGTTGTATAAAAACAGCGCAAAAACTCTGCAAAAGCTTTTCTTTAAAAGAAAAAGATATCAAGATAGAAAAAAACTTTTATGATGGTAATTTAGAGGATGTATTAAATTTTATAAAAGAATTAAAAGAGAGTAGGGTAGTGCTAATTATGCACAATCCTTTATTGCAAGAACTTTGTGAATATTTAGCCCATATAGATTTAGAAAATTTTCCAACTTCTGCTATTTTATGTATGCAATTTGATATAAAAGAATTTAAAGATATAAAAGAACACAGTGGGGAAGTTGTGTTTTTTGATTATCCTAAAAGTCAAGAAAATAACTAATCTACATTTTTAAACTTCAATTTTATTTAAGCAAAAATATAAACTAAAATTTAGTTGAAATAAAAAATATATATTTTAATCTTTCATAGCTACATAAAATAACTTATAATATTTTTCAAAAAATTATACTTATTTTTTTATGGATAAATTATTTTCACTCAAAAATTAAAATGTTTTAAAATACTATATTATAGGTATTTTAAAATACATTTTACTTATGAAAGTGCAGATAAATATAAAAGTTTGAAAATTATAGTTTTCAATACAAAATATATATAATTTCAAGATTTTACTATTTATCATATAATTTTACATATATATTAAGTTTAAGTTAAAATATTTTTATAGACTAAAAAAGCTAAAATGATGAGTAAAAAGGAAAATAAATATAAAAGTTTAGCTTGTATGGAATTTTTGGTTTTATTTGGATTTTTGGATTAATCTTGAAAGTTGTCTTGCTAAAAGTTTGGCACTATTTTCATCTTTGCTAAGTTTTTTCATATTTTCTCTAAATTCATAAAGTCTTTTTTCTTGTGCAAAGTCATTTGAAATATTATTTTGTTTTGAGATATTGCTTTGGTTTGCTTGCTTTTGCGCGGTTTTTTTCTTAAAAAACATATTATCACCCTATTTTGTTTTTATAATTATAGCTTGATATTTTTTAAGTAAGATTTTTTTATAATTTTTTATATTAATTTTAAAGGAAAAAAGTTTGAAAATCATAGGTTTGATAGGTGGAATGAGTTATGAAAGCACACTTAGTTATTATGAAATAATCAATAAATTAACAAATGAAAAATTGGGAAAATTACACAGCGCTAAGATAGTTTTAACGAGCGTTGATTTTGAAGAAATAGAAGAATGTCAACGCAAGAATGATTGGCAAAAAGCAAGTGAAATTTTAACCCAACATGCCCTACTTTTGCAAAAATGCGGAGTTGATTTTATATTAATTTGTACTAATACTATGCATAAATGTTATAAAAATATACAAAAAAACATTCAAATTCCTATCTTACATATAGCTAAAGCTATGCTTTTAGAGCTTCAAGAGCAAAATATAAATAAAGTATTGTTGTTAGGGACAAAATACACTATGCAAGAAGATTTTTATAAACAACTTTTAATTAACTCAAAGATCGAAGTTTTTATTCCCAAAAATGATGATATTTTAAAGCTTAATGATATTATTTTTAATGAGCTTTGCAAAGGTATTATAAATAAAGACTCAAAAAAATATCTAAATGATTTGATTGCTCAATTTCCGGAGGTTCAAGGAGTAATTTTGGGTTGTACTGAACTTGGTTTAATTGCAAAAGAAAGCTCTAAAAAGCTATTTGATAGCGCATATATTCATGCAAAAATGGCTACTTTGAAAGCCTTGGAGAATGAGTGATGAAATATGCTCTAGATTGTGAAGAAAATTTTGAAAGGTCATTTTTATTTTGGCTTTGTAGATATGTGAAATTTAAGCTTAATTCTTTATCAAATAAGGAATTAAAAGACCCTCAAGCTTTGGCTGTAGTAAATTTAGCCTTAAGCAAGGGTGTTAAAAATATACAAGAGCTTGATGCTTATGTAAAAAAAGCAAGAAATGCAGGACTTAGCGGCGTAAATACGTATTTTAATCCTTTGAAAAAACTTTATGAGTATTTGTTATTTTATAAGCTTTATTCACTAAAACAAATCGATGAAGAGCTTTTAGTCGAAATTTTAGCAAGTATTAGTGCTTCTTTATCTGATGCGAGTAAGAAAAATTATCGCATAGCTGTGATTAATTTTTTTGCATTTTTAGATAAACAAAATGAAGAAGATCAAAAAGCGCATATTTTTGATATTAATCTTAAAAATTGGGCAGGTATAAGTGGTTCTAAAGGAGTTAAACTGCCTGAATATATGAACGAAGATGAAGTGAGTAAATTTTTAGATGCTATTGATAATACAGATTTTAAAAGCAACACTATACGCAATCGTTTGATTATTAAAATCATCATTTTTACAGGAATTAGGGTTAGCGAGGCTATTAATATAAAATTAAAAGACATTAGCGAAGAAAATGATCTTTATATCATACGTATTAGAGCTAAAGGCAATAAATACCGCGTTGTGATGATTAAAAAAGAGCTTATAGAACATCTTTTAAAAGATGTAAGGGTAAATTATCTTTCTTGTGATGGACTTTTATTTGTCAATCGCAATGGCAAAGCCTTAACCCAAGCTTATGTTTCGCGTATAGTAGAACAAATTTTATTTAAAGCAGGAATTCGCAAGCAAAAAAACGGAGCACATATGCTAAGACACACTTTTGCTACCCTACTTTATAAAAAACAAAAAGACTTAGTTTTAGTCCAAGAAGCACTAGGCCATGCAAGTTTAAATACTTCAAGAATTTACACACACTTTGACAATGAAAAGTTAAAATTGGCTGCAGAAGTAGCTAAAAAACTTCACGATAGAACTTAAATTTTTATAAAAAAATCCGATATATCCTTAAAGAAAGGATATATCATGCAAATAAATGATTATGCTAGTAAAATTAATCCTTATATTTTAAACACTCAAAAAGAAGAAAAAGAAAGTAAAGAGAATAAGAATTTTATAGAATTTAAGTTTACACAAGGTGTGAAAGAGCTTGAAAAAAGTGTTAAAGATAATCAAAATAACAGTGAATCTGAAGATCAATTAAGCAAGCTTTATAGTGAGTTAGCTAAGATACAAGCTAAAATTGCAGAATTAAATGCAAAATTACAATCAAGTCAAGATCCGCAAAAAGCTCAAATGATTAATTCTCAAATTCAAAGTTTAAATGCACAAATGCAAAGTATATATGGCCAAATCATGCAAATACTTTCTCAAGCTATGCAAAGTATGCAATGATTTTAATGTTTTTTAGCATTTAAAAACACACTAAGAATGATCAAAGCAAAAGCAAAAAGATCAATCACACTATAAATAGTTCCTAAAAATAAAAAACTCATAAAAGCAGCAGCCACAGGTTCTATACAAGCTATCATACTAGCTTTAAAAGCTCCTATTAATTCAACTCCTTTTAAGTATAAACAAAAAGCCCCTATTGTGCCTATAAATACAATCGCGCTCATAGCCAAAAAGGAATTTAAAGAAAAATCATGTTTTGGGATATTTCCTTGTAATAATACAAAAAGCAAAAAAGAAGCAAATAAACTAGCCAAACCCATGATTAAAAATAAGCCATATTTTGCTATGATAAGTCTAGCACTCAAAGAATAAAATGCCACTCCAAGAGCTCCAAAAAAAGCCCAAATAACACCTCTTATATCAAGTTTTAAGTTGTTAATATCTCCATTTGTTATAAGTAAAAATAAGGCAAAAAGTATTAAAAGCAAAGCGATTAGCTCTATTTTTTTAGGTAAAATTTTATTTTTAAAACACATAAAAAGCATTATGATTAATGGTGCATTGTATTGTATCATCGTGGCAGTTCCTGCATCGGTATAATAAATGGCTTTAAAATAACCATATTGAGTTATTAATAAACCAAAGATAGAAAAAATCAAAAGAGAGCTAAGTTCTTGTTTTTGCTTTAGTAGTTTTAATTTGAAATTTTTTGCACCCAAAATTATTAAAATAATGCCTGTAAAAAGCAAACGATAAAAACTCACCCATTCAGCAGAATAATGATTTTTAAACAAATACTCAGCCAAAACTCCACTTACAGCCCAAAATATCCCACCAAGTATGACTAGAAAAACTCCCAAAAAATACCTTTAATCTTATTAATTTATATAATATTTGTAGTAAAATATTATTATATCATTAAATGTATGTATTTTAAGGAAAATTAATGACTTATTTAGAGATTGATGGTGTTGAAAAATTAAACGGAGAAGTGATAATAAGCGGTGCAAAAAATGCAGCACTTCCTTTGATAGCTTCAAGTATTTTAGCTAAAAATGAAGTTCAAATTTCAAATTTACCAAATGTAGCAGATATTTGCACCCTACTTTCTTTGCTTGAAAATTTAGGAGCAAATTATACTTTTAAAGACAATTTTGCAAAAATAAATACAAAACATTTAAATAAAACCATAGCAAAATATGACATCGTGCGTAAAATGCGTGCTTCTATACTTACCTTAGGGCCTTTACTAGCTAGATTTGGAAATTGCGAAGTTTCTTTACCGGGAGGTTGTGCTATAGGCCAACGCCCTATTGATTTACACCTTTTAGCTTTAGAAAAAATGGGGGCTAATATTGAGATCAAGCAAGGTTATGTGGTAGCTAGCGGAAAGCTTAAGGGTGCTGATGTGATGTTTGATAAAATCACTGTTACAGGTAGTGAAAATATCATCATGGCAGCAGCCTTAGCTCATGGTAAAACTAGACTTTTAAATGTTGCTAAAGAGCCTGAAGTGGTACAACTTTGTGAGGTTTTAGCTAGGGCTGGGCTTGATATACAAGGCATAGGATCTTCTGAGCTTGAAATTTATGGCACAAGTGGAGAACTTTTAGAATTTAAACCTTTTGAAATCATTCCTGATCGTATTGAAGCAGGAACTTATCTGTGTGCAGGAGCTATCACTAACTCAAAAATCACTCTAAAAAAAGTCAATGCAAGCCATCTTAGTGCAGTTTTAGCAAAGCTAGAGCAAATGGGTTTTAGCTTTGATATTAATGAAGATAGTATTAGTATAAATCCTGCCAAAGAAATCAAACCAGTTGAAATTTTAACTAGCGAATATCCAGGTTTTCCAACGGATATGCAAGCACAATTTATGGCTTTAGCTTTAAAAGCAAATGGTACAAGTATTATTGATGAGAGATTATTTGAAAATCGTTTTATGCATGTAAGTGAGCTTTTAAGAATGGGAGCTGATATAAGATTAAACGGGCATATTGCTACTATAAATGGCACTAAAGAGCTTTTGGGAGCTGATGTTATGGCTACTGATTTGCGTGCATCTTCTGCTTTGATTTTAGCGGCTTTAGCAGCTAAAGGAACTAGTAAAATTCATAGAATTTATCATCTTGATAGAGGGTATGAAAATTTAGAAGAAAAATTTAAAAAACTAGGTGCAAGTATAAGAAGGCTAGAAGAATGAGAGATATTTTTACAACTTTAGATTTTTTAAAAGAACAAATCAAAGCAAAAAATGAATTTCAAAGAGTAAATTTGACGCAAGCTTTGGGGTGTATTTTATATGAAGATGTTTTTGTGAAAAAAAACCTACCTGCTTTTGATAATTCCGCCCTAGATGGTTATGCATTAAATTATACACATAAAAATGAATTGCTAGAAATAAAAGGAAACATTTTAGCAGGCGATAAAAATGATTATATTATAGAAAAAAATGAATGCTATAAGATTATGACAGGAGCTAAAATTCCTCAAAATGCAAATACCATTTTAATGTTTGAAGAAGCTTTGCTTGAAGATGAAAAACTCAACGCTAAAAACGCTAAAGAAAACAATGCCATCCGTTTTAAAGGTGAGGAAGCAAAGCTTGGAGAGCTTTTGTTTAAAAAGGGGCAAAAAATCACTTCAGGTATGGTAGCTATGCTTGCTGCTCAAGGAATTTATGAGCTAAAAGTCATTAAAAAATTACGTGTTGGGATTTTTTCAAGTGGAGATGAGCTTGTAGAGCCTTGGGAAAATGCTGATGAATACAGCATATATAATGCAAATGCTTTTGGAATTTATGCTATTTTGCAAGATTATGCTGATGTTGAGTATTTAGGACTTATAAAAGATGATTTAAATGCATATAAAAAGCTTTTAGAAAATAAAGAATTTGATATGCTTATAAGCAGTGGTGGAGCTAGCGTGGGTGAGGCTGATTTTATCAAACAAGCTTTGCTTGAGTGTGATTTTAGCCCTATTTTTGAAAAAGTAAATGCTAAACTTTGCAAGCATGTAAAACTTTTTAGCAAAAGCGATACGCTTTTTCTAGCCCTACCAGGAAATCCTTTAGCTTCTTTAGTTTCAACGCATATTTTTGCAAAAAATATACTCAATTTACTTTATGGTAAAGAACTTTTGGAATTTGATAAAGCAAGATTGACTAAAGATTTAAATTTCAAAGGTCAAAGAAATGATTTTGCTTTTGGAAAATTAGTCGATGGATATTTTAAACCAAGCGAAACTAAATTTGGCTCAGGTATGCTAAAACCTTTATGTGAAAACACGCATATTTTAATCACGCAAATTGATGACATAAAATTAGCAAAAGATCAAGAAGTTAAAGTTTTAAAAATTTAATAGGGTATTACACTACCCTATTTTGAATGATTAACTTCTTGCTTTATCTAAGGTTTTAAAAAGATTATTTAAGATATTTTCTTCATTTTTTTGGTATTTACTTTGGCGTAATTTCTCCCAAGCATATACGCTATAATCTTTAGAAATCGAACCTATATTTAAATCTGTATTACTAAAAGCATTGTTGCTATCTTTTTTATACTCTTTTTCTTCTTTGTCTTTAAGTGCATTAAGTGTAGCTTGAAATTCATCTGAAGATGTGTTTTTTTCTTTGATTTTTGTCATATTATTTAGGGCTAGTGGACTATTTTTATCATTTACTTGCATGAGAACTCCTTTTTTAAAATTTAATAACTATAAGCAAAAAACATTCCTTAATTTTAAAAACTTGACAATAAAATAAAGTTTTGATAAAATCACACTCTACTTTCAAAATGCGGGAATAGCTCAGGGGTAGAGCACAACCTTGCCAAGGTTGGGGTCGCGAGTTCGAATCTCGTTTCCCGCTCCACTTCTTTTAACTAAAATCAAACTTTTTTAATGTATTATACGATTAATATATTTTTATAAAAGGTCGCTGTATTGTTTTTTAAGCAAATCATTCTAGTTTTATTTTTCTATACTTTAAGCTTTGCTTCGAATTTTGATGAAGTAAAATTAGCTTTGATTAAAGAATTTAAGACAAATTATCCGCAACTAGAAATCATTTCTTTAGATCTTAACACTCAATCAAGTTTGCCTGTTGATTTTAATCAATATATTTTTTTAAAGCTGGGTAATCATAATTTTGATAGAGCAGATGGTTTTGTAAAGGCTGAATTTAAAACTCCAGAGCAGTTTAAAAAAAATATATTTTTTAAGTATTTTTTAAAGGCAAAATTAGAAGTTTTACAAACTACGCGTCCTATTGTGCGTAATGAAAATTTAAGTCCTGCTAGTTTTAAAATTTTAAAAATTCCTTTTGATAAAGCTCCTCAAGGTGTATTAAAAAAAGATGAAATCGCAAATTTAATAGCCAAAAGCAATATAAGAGAAAATATGATTTTAAAATATAATATGTTTAAAACCAAAACCCTTATACAAAGAAATGATTCTGTTTATGGGGTTATCAAAGATGGGGATTTAAGCATGATAATAGAATTAAAAGCCTTGCAAAGTGGAAATTTAAACCAAAGAATTCGCCTTAAAAACAAAGATGGAAAAGTCGTGCATGGTAAAGTCATTAGTAAAAATTATGTGGAGCTAAAATGAAAAAAATTTTAGTAGGTATTAGCGGGGCTAGTTCTTGTGAACTTGGCTTTTTATTATTAAAACATTTAAAAGAAAAAGGGCAAATTTATGCCATTATAAGTAAAAATGCAAAAATAAGCTTTACAAAAGAAAATTCTCTTTTAGAAAATATAGACTTTTTGCAACACATAAAAGATAAATTTGAACTTGAACATGTAAATTTTTTAGATAATGAAGATATTAGTCAATGCGTTGCAAGTGGATCTTTTGGTATAGAAACGACTTTTATCACGCCTTGCTCGATTAACACTTTGGCAAAAATTGCTTGTGGTATAAATGATACTTTACTTACAAGAGCTGCAGGAGTGGCTTTAAAAGAACGCAAAAAACTCATACTTGGGGTAAGGGAAATGCCCTATTCTACTTTAAATTTAGAACAAATGGCTAAACTTTCTAGTTATGGAGCTATCATCGCTCCTCCTGTAATAGCAAGTTATGCTAAGGTTGATAATTTAGAAAAGTTATATGAATTTATCATAGGAAAATGGCTTGATCTAGCAAATATTGAGCATAATTTATATCAAAGGTGGCAATAATGGCTAGTTGTATATACCCAGGGACATTTGATCCTATCACTAATGGACATTTAGATGTGATCGTTCGAGCTAGCAAGATGTTTGAAGAAGTAGTTGTTGCCATAGCTAAAAGTGAGAGTAAAAAGCCTATGTTTAGCTTAGAGCATAGAGAAAAAATGGTAAAAATTGCTACAAAAGACTTAAAAAATGTTAAAATTACAACTTTTGATAACTTACTAGTAGATCTTGCTAAAAATTTGCAAATAAATATCATTATAAGAGGCTTAAGAGCAGTGAGTGATTTTGAGTATGAATTACAACTTGGTTATGCAAATCACATGCTTTGGGAAGATTTTGAAACTATATATCTTATGCCAAATTTAAAAAATTCTTTTATTTCAAGCTCCATAGTAAGATCAATTTGTATGCATAATGGCGATGTGAGTAAGCTTGTGCCAAAAGAAATTATACCTTTATTAAAGGAGAGAGATTGTATATAGCTTTTGAAGGGGTTGATTGTGTGGGTAAAAGCACGCAAATAGAGCTTTTGAAAAAATATTTTCATAATGCATTTTTTACTAAAGAACCAGGTGGAAGTGAGCTTGGGGTGCATTTGAGAAAAATTTTATTAGAAAGTAAAATGCAATTTTCTAAAAAGGCTGAGCTTTTGCTTTTTTTAGCAGATAGAGCAAATTTAATCGACATGTATTTAGCGCATAATAAAAACAAACTTATCATTTCAGATCGTAGTTTTATTTCTAATATGGCTTATGCAAGATGTGATTTTGATCAAAATATTTTATTTGAGTTAAATTCTTTTGCCACAGGTGGAGTTTTTCCACAAAAGGTTGTGTTTTTGCATGGTTCTAAAGAGCTTATTGAACAAAGACTTTCTAAAAAAGATTTAGATAGTATTGAAAAAAGAGGGATTGAGTATTTTTTAAATATACAAAATGCCTTAGAAGAAACTTTAGAGTTTTTAAAAACCAAGATAGATATAAAAATTTTAAAATTAGATGCTTCTTTGAGTATTGAAATTTTACATGAAAAAATTAAGGAATTTATAGATGATTAATGCTTTAAAAGGAATGAAAGATTTACAAGATGATCAAGCTGCTCTTTATGAAAGAGTAGTTAAAACTTGTGAAGAAGTGGCTAAAAACTATGGTTTTACTTTTATTAATTGTCCGCATTTAGAACTTACTAAGCTTTTTAAAAGAAGCGTTGGGGAAAGCTCTGATATAGTTGGCAAGGAAATGTATGAATTTGTTGATAAAGCAGGTAATGAAGTGTGTTTAAGACCTGAAGGGACAGCTGGGGTGGTAAGATCATATATAGAAGCTAAAATGGATAAGGCTCAAAGTGTTAAAAGATGGTTTTACCATGGCTCTATGTTTCGCTATGAAAGGCCACAAAAAGGAAGATTGCGTGAATTTCATCAATTTGGTGTAGAAAGCTTTGGTGTGGCAAGTGTATATGAGGATGCGAGCATTATTTTAATGCTAAATGAAATTTTTAAACGCTTAGAAATTCATACAAGTTTAAAAATTAATTCTTTAGGCTGTAAAGAATGTATGGGTGTATATAAAGAAAAGCTCATAGCTTTTTTAAATTCTAAAGAAGGTTTTTGTGAGGATTGTTTAAGAAGAAAAGATTTAAACCCTATTAGAGTGCTTGATTGTAAAAATGATCATTGTCAAAGTTTAATCGAAAATGCGCCAAAACTAAGTGAAAATTTATGTCCATGTTGTAAGAAAGATTATGAAAAATTGCAAAAACTTTTAAAAGAAAATGATGTTGAATTTGAATGTGATGAGAAATTAGTGCGTGGGCTTGATTATTATTCTAAAAGTGCATTTGAGTTTGTTAGCGATGAAATCGGTGCTAAAGCTGCTGTAGCAGGTGGCGGAAGATATGATAGATTGATTGAGTATTTAGATGGTAAAAGTGGCTATGGTGTGGGTTATGCTATGGGTATAGAAAGGATTATGGCTATTTTAGAGCAAAAACAAAGCGTAAAATCAAGAGAAGGAATTTATCTTTGTGCTATGGATGAAGCTTATATAGATACTATTTTTAAATTAGCAAATACTTTAAGAAAAAAACATAAAGTATATTTAAGCTACGAAGCAAAAAAACTTGCAAAGCATTTAAACCAAGCAGATAATGCTAATGCTGAAATCTTTTTGTGTATAGGTGAAGATGAAATGCAAAAAGAAGAGATTTTTTATAAAAATTTAGAAAATAAAGATACTAAAAATATAAAATTAGCAAATTTGGAGAATGAGTTATGATTGATTATGGTATTAATATTTGGGGTGCAAATAATTTTATCATCGAAAATGGCAAAGTATGTGTAAATCATGGTAAAAAACCTGCCATTATAGATATAGTAAATACTTTGCGTGATGATGGCTATAAGGGGCCATTATTGCTTCGTTTTCCCCATTTAATCCATAAGCAAATCGAGCAAATTTATAATAAATTTGCCAAAGCAAAAAAAGAATTTAACTATAAAGGTTCTTTTAATGCTGTGTATCCTTTAAAAGTCAATCAATACCCAGGTTTTGTAAAAAATTTAGTTAATCTAGGTAAAGAATATAACTATGGTTTAGAAGCAGGAAGTAAGGCTGAGCTTTTACTAGCTATGGCTTATAATAATGAAGGCGCTCCTATAACAGTCAATGGTTTTAAAGATAAAGAACTCATAAATATGGGCTTTATAGCGTGTGAAATGGGTCATAATATCACTTTAACTATGGAAGGGCTTAATGAGCTTGAAGCAATGATTGAAATTGCTAAAAATCGTTTTAAGCCAAAGCCAAATATAGGCTTAAGGGTGCGTTTGCATTCGGCTGGAGTAGGAATTTGGGCAAAAAGTGGAGGTATAAATTCAAAATTTGGTTTAACTTCTACTGAGCTTATTGAAGCGGTAAATCTTTTAAAAGCTAATAAGCTTTTAGATCAATTTACTATGATACATTTTCATTTAGGCTCACAAATTACTGAAATTCATCCTTTGAAAAAAGCTTTAAATGAAGCGGGCAATATCTACACTGAGCTTAGAAAAATGGGGGCAAAAAATTTAAAAGCTATTAATCTTGGCGGGGGTTTAGCAGTAGAATACTCTCAGTTTAAAAATGAAACAAGCAGAAATTACACCTTAAGTGAGTATGCAAACGATGTTGTGTTTATTTTAAAAAGCATAGCAGAACAAAAAAAAGATTTAGAACCTGATATTTTTATAGAAAGCGGGCGTTTTGTAGCAGCTAATCATGCTGTTTTAGTAGCGCCTGTTTTAGAGCTTTTTTCCCAAGAATACACAGAAAGTAAGCTTTTATTAAAAGATAAAAATCCAAAACTTATCGATGAGCTTTATGATTTGTATAAAAACATTAAAGCTTTTAATGCGCTTGAGTATTTACATGATAGCATTGATCATATGGAGAGTATTTTAACCTTGTTTGATTTGGGTTATGTGGATTTACAAGATCGCTCAAATAGTGAAATTTTAGTGCATTTGATTATGAGAAAAGCTATTTCTTTAGTGGGTGATCAAGCTGATTTGTCGAGTTTGCAAAATGAAGTACAAGAAAAATATTTAGTGAATTTTTCAGTATTTCAGTCTTTACCTGATTTTTGGGGTTTGGAGCAAAATTTCCCTATCATGCCACTTGATAGACTCAATAAAAAACCTACAAGAAGCGCAAGTATATGGGATATAACTTGTGATAGTGATGGAGAAATTTCTTATTCTAAAGATAATCCTTTGTTTTTACATGATATTGATGTAGAAGCTGAAGATTATTTTTTAGGATTTTTCCTAGTGGGAGCTTATCAAGAAGTCCTTGGTATGAAGCATAATCTTTTTACACATCCAACCGAAGCTTGTATAAGTATTAATGAAAAGGGTTTTGAAGTAGAAAGCGTACTAGAGGCTCAATCTATTTTAGATACCTTAGAAGATCTTGATTATGATATTCATGCAATTATGGATAATATTAATGAAAAAATTTATGCTTCAAAACTTGTTAATGAAAATCAAAAAAAGCATATTTTGGGTGAAATTTATTTATTCTTAAACGATAATGGATATTTAAAAAGCATAGGTTCTAAATGAGTGTTTTTAAACTAATCAAAGAAGATTTTTCTATGCCAAAACAAAAAGATCCTGCATATAGATCTTGGGTGGAATTAGTTTTTAACTATCCTGGTGTTTGGGCTGTGGTAAATTATCGTTTTGCGCATTTTTTTTATCAAAATGGTTTTAAAAAAATAGCAAGGATTATTAGTGGAATTTCACAGTTTCTTACTGGAGTTGATTTGCATCCTGGAGCTACGCTAGGTAGAAGGATATTTATAGATCATGCAAGTGGGGTTGTGATTGGTGAGACTTCTATTATAGGTGATGATGTTTTGATTTATCAAGGTGTTACTTTAGGTGGAACGAATTTAGATAAAAATACCAAAAGACACCCTACTATAGAAGATGGCGTGATTATAGGTTCTGGTGCTAAAATTTTAGGTAATATTACTATAGGTAAAAATGCAAAAATAGGCTCAAATGCAGTTGTATTAAAAGATGTTGGGTCAAATTTAACAGCTATTGGCATACCTGCTTATATTAAAGAACATGGTAAGATTGATTATGAAGAAAAAATCGTTAAATTAGAAGCAAGACTTGCTATTTTGGAAGAAAAGCTAAATAAAGAGGATAAATGATAGCAATTACAGGTGGAGGTACAGGAGGACATTTAGCTATAGCTAGATGTTTATTGCAAAGTGCAAGAAAACAAGGCATAGAATGTATTTACATAGGAAGTGAAAATGGCCAAGATAGACTTTGGTTTGAAAATGAAGATAGTTTTTATAAAAAATACTTTCTAAGTTCTCAAGGCGTTGTTAATAAAAAAGGCTTGGCTAAGGTTCAATCGTTTTTGCATATTGTAAAACTTGCAAGAAAAACAAAACAAATTTTAAAAGAACATAATATTAAAGTAGTTTTTAGTGTGGGTGGATATAGCAGTGCTCCAGGCGCTTTTGGTGCTTTAATGGCAAATATCCCACTTTTAATCCATGAGCAAAATTCAAAAATGGGAAGTTTAAATTCACTTTTAAAGCCTTTTTCTAAAGCTTTTTTTACCGCTTTTGATGATCAAATTAATAAAACAAATACTTTCTTTTGTCCTTATCCTATTAGTGATATTTTTTCACAAAAAGCAAGAGTGAGAAAAGAATTAAAAAATATTATTTTTCTTGGTGGATCTCAAGGGGCTAAATTTATTAACGATCTTGCCTTAGAAAATGCTTTATACTTTAAAGAAAAAGGCATAAATATCATTCACCAATGTGGTAAGAATGATTATGAAAGATGTAAAAAAGCTTATGAGGATTTAAATGTCAATGTAGAGCTTTTTGACTTTGATAAAAACATTATAGATAAAATTTCTAAAGCAGATTTAGCCATATCAAGATCAGGTGCAAGTAGTCTTTTTGAGCTTAGCGCAAATTTACTTCCTTGTATTTTTATTCCTTATCCATATGCGGCTAAAAATCATCAGTATTTTAATGCATTGTATTTAAAAGAGCGTAATTTATGTGAAATTTTAACCCAAGAAGAAAAACATCAATTTTTAAATTTGGTAGAAAATTTCTCACTAGAAGAAAAATCTTTAGCCTTGCAAGAGTTAAAAAGTGAAAATGGTGCAGATTTTATGATAGAAAAAGCAAAACAAATGGGGTTTATTTAAATAAAATACTCCCCAAACGCACCATATTTGAACCACATTTTATAGCTAGTTCAAAATCCCCACTCATACCCATAGAGCAAATTTTTGCCCCGTGTTTTTGTAAATTTTCATAGATTTTAAAAGTTTGCTCAAAACTTTCTTGAACTTTTTCCTCATCCATAGAACCTATACACATAATACCTATAAGGTTTAAATTTTTACACTCTTCTTGTATTTGCAAATACTCTTCTATGGCCTTATTTTGCTCTATGCCACTTTTAGAACTTTCATTGGCAGTATTTATTTCTAATAAAGTATCTAATTTATAATCAAGTCTTTTATCTACAGCTTTAGCGCTTTTTAAGCCATTACAAGATTGCCAAAGTAATGGGTTTTGTTTGATTAAAAGGTTGATTTTATTACTTTGAAGATTGCCTATAAAATGCCACTTGATTTCTAAATCTTGAAGTTTTTCTTTTTTTAAAGCTAAAGCCTGGACTTGATTTTCTCCAAACTCTACAACACCTTGCTTAAAAAGCTCTCGAATTTGTTCATCTTGAACATACTTGCTAGCTGCTACTAAACGTACATTTTGTTTTATGGTTTTTTCAAAAATACTTTCTAAATTCATCTTTTCCTACATTAATTCATATAATTTTTTACGCTCACTTGAGCTTCCTATGCCAAGTTGCATACGATATTTAGTGATAGTCCTACGCCCTAGTTGCACACTTGGGAATTCTTTTTGAGTGAGTTCAAGAATTTTCAAATCACTCAAAGGCTTTTTAGGATTTTCCTTTTTAATTAAATTACTAAGAAAATCTTTAATAGTTGCATTAGAAGTTTCACCATCATCAACTGCGGTGGTAAAGAAAGATTTTAAGGGTATTAAGCCTCTATCGCAACTTAAGTATTTATTTGCAATTGCCCTTGAGATGGTAGAAGCATTTCTTTCAAGATCTTGTGCTAAGTCTTTAAGCTGCATAGGTTTAATATCCCCGCCCATGAAAAAATCATATTGATATTCTATAATCATAAGCCCTAGTTTATAAAGGGTAGCTTTACGCATAGCTAATGCATCGATTAAATTTTTAGCATCTTTTAAATAAGCACTTAAAAACTCATGATCTAAGCCATCTGCTTCAAAAGCAATTTCAGGGTAATAATCATCATTGATTTTAATTTTAATTTCACCATTTTCTTGATAAATAAATATATCAGGAATGATTTCCATGCTCTCTTCAAAATACTCTAAAAAAGGCGGAATAGAGATTTTTTTAATTATCGCTATAGCCTTTTTATACAAAGGATCTTTGATAAAATCTTTTGCATTTTCTAAATTTAAAATTAGCATTTTGCAAAACTCATAAAGCTCATCATCTAAGTCAAAATGCTCTAATGCAAAAATAAAAGCCTCTTGATTATCTTTTGCCCCTACTCCAACGGGATCAAGGTATTTAAATCTTTGCCTGATTTTTTCTACTTCTAAAGGATCAAATTCACCTAAAATTTCCTCATCATACTCAAAATAACCTTCATGATTTAAACATTCTATGATTTTTTCAGCAATGGTTTGGGATTTTTTAGTAGGAAAAAATGGTGGTATGATTTGCTCGCTTAAAAGTTCATACACATTTTTTACTTCCAAGCTTTTTGCGTCAATCATTTGCGTGGTGGTATTTTTACTAAAATATTCTTGATAATACTTGTTTTGATTGTTTGTAATACTTGAGTTTTCTTTGATCTCTATAAAAGGATTTTCTTTAGCAAATTCATCTAAGCTTTCTTTTAGATCTTCAATGTTAGCTTGCAATATAGGAAGCCAAGATCTTAAGGTTTGTGATAGTTTTGCTTTTTGTGTTATAGAGGTTTTTTGCTTAAGCATTATTCAAGTCTAAACTCACTTCCAAGATAGTATTTTTTAACATCTTCATTATGCGCAATTTCATTAGCATTGCCACTAGCTAGCAACCTTCCACTTCTAATCACATAAGCTCTATCGCAAATTGCTAGAGTTTCTCTTACATTATGATCGGTGATTAAAACACCTATATTCATAGCTTTTAAGTCATTAATCAAGCTTTGAATTTCACTCACTGCGATAGGATCAACCCCAGCAAATGGTTCATCAAGAAGTAAAAATTTAGGATCACACATAAGCGATCTTGCGATTTCACAACGCCTTCTTTCACCCCCACTTAAACTCATACCTTTTCTGTGTCTAATAGGCTCTATGCTAAGTAATTCTAACATTTGCTCTATCTTTTGTTCTAATAAATTTTTATCCTTATATATTACTTGGGCAGCTAAAAGTAAATTTTCTTCTACGCTTAAGTCTTTAAAAACACTACTTTCTTGAGGTAAATACCCAATGCCAAGTTTTGCTCTTTTATTAAGCGGTTCTTTTGTGATATCTTGTGAGTCTAAAAACACCTGTCCACTTGTTGGCAAAATAAGCCCACATATCATATAAAAACTCGTAGTTTTTCCTGCTCCATTAGGCCCTAAAAGCCCCACAACTTCCCCACTTTGTACTTCTAGTGAAACATCGTGTATGATTTTTGTTTTTTTAATGATTTTTTCTAAATTTCTAGCTTCTAGCTTACTCATGTATTATATACTTTCTTTTATTTTCATAAGGAATGATTTGTAAAATTATATTAAAAATTTGATATTTATCTAAGTATTTTTTTAATTTTTCATCACCCCACTCTACCAAATGCAAACCCTCTTCAAAAAAATTTTCAATCAAGCCATTTTTTAAAAGTCCATCAAAACCTTCTTGATAAATATCATAATGATATATTTTACCTTGTTGAAAATCATACTCTTGCATGATAGAAAATGTAGGAGAATTAAGCGTTTTTTCTACTCCAAGAAATTGAGCATAATTTTGCACCAAAGTAGTTTTACCGCTTGCTAAATCCCCTTGAAGTAAAATAACTCCATTTTTAGGTAAAATTTCACAAAGCTTATAAAGCTCATTTTGACTTAAAATCATTTCTTTCATTGAATTTTTACCACATATTTTTCTTGCATAGCTTTTGGTATGCTTTTGGTTGTTGGTATGTCTAAAACTTTATAAATATTGGTATATTCTATAAATTTAATGCTTATTTCATCGCCAATTTTTACTTCTTTACTAGCTTTAACCACTTGATTGTTTATACTTACTACACCACTTTTACACATATCTTCTGAAATAGCACGACGCTTAGTAATGTTAACTACATTTAAAAACTTATCTATTCTCATAAAAATATTTTATCAAAAAATACAAGAAAATGTTATAAAATGTCTAAATATTTTACATTATATTAAGCTAAATTCGTTAAATTTTAAAATTATTTTTACAAAGAGGAAAGACAATGAAAAAAGATATCAAAAAAGTGGTTTTAGCATATTCTGGTGGACTTGATACAAGTATAATTTTAAAATGGTTACAAGATGAGTATAAATGTGAAGTGGTAACTTTTACAGCAGATATTGGACAAGGTGAAGAGCTTGAGCCTGCTAGAAAAAAAGCACTTTCTTTGGGTGTAAAAGAAGAAAATATTTTTATTCAAGATTTAAAAGATGAATTTGTAAAAGATTATGTATTTCCTATGTTTAGAGCAAATGCTATTTATGAGGGAGAATATTTACTAGGTACAAGTATAGCAAGACCTTTGATAGCAAAAGCTTTAGTAGAAATAGCAAATAAAACAAAAGCAGATGCTATTAGTCATGGGGCAACAGGTAAAGGAAATGATCAAGTGCGTTTTGAATTAGGTGCTTTGGCGCTAAATCCAAATTTAGCTATCATTGCTCCTTGGAGAGAATGGGATTTAAATAGCCGTGAAAAACTCTTAGCTTATGCGCAAAAACATGGTATTGATATAGCTAAAAAATCAGGTAAATCACCTTATTCTATGGATGCAAATTTATTGCATATTTCTTATGAGGGTTTAGTGCTTGAAGATCCTGCGGCTAAACCCGAAGCAGATATGTGGCGTTGGGTGAAAGATTTAAAAGAAACTCCAAATGAGAGCGAAGTGATAGAGCTTGAGTTTAGTAAAGGTGATTTGTGTGCTATTAATGGAGAAAAAATGACTCCTGCGCAGCTTTTAGCAAAACTTAACGAGCTTGGTGCAAAACATGGTATAGGTCGTCTTGATATTGTCGAAAATCGCTATGTGGGTATGAAAAGTAGAGGTTGCTATGAAACTCCAGGTGGAAGCATACTTTTAAAAGCACACCGAGCTATTGAAAGTATCACACTTGATAGAGAAGCAGCACATTTAAAAGATGAATTAATGCCAAAATATGCAAGTTTAATTTACAATGGCTATTGGTTCTCACCTGAAAGATTAATGCTTCAAGCCTTAATTGATGAGTCACAAAAATACGTTAATGGTAAAGTTAAACTTGAATTATACAAAGGTAATGTAATGGTAATAGGCAGAGACAGTGCGAATGATAGTTTATTTAGCGAGGCTTATTGTACTTTTGAAGAAGATGCTGTGTATGATCAAAAAGATGCAGCAGGTTTTATAAGATTAAATGCTTTAAGATTTATCATCGCAGGTAAAAATGGAAGAAAATTTTAAAAAAGGAAAACAATGAAAGTATTATTGATTAAAGATGTAAAAAGCTTAGGAAAAGCAGGAGAAGTTAAAGAAGTAAAAGATGGATATGGACAAAATTTTTTAATTGCCAAAGGTTTTGCTAAGGCTGCTACATATGAAGTTTTAAAACAATATGAAGCAGAGCAAAAGAAAAAGGCAGAAAATTTAAGATTTGAGCTTGCAAATTTGGAAAAATTAAAAGAAGAATTATCTAAAATCACTATTTGTATAGCTAAGCCTGTGGGAGCTAATGGAAGCTTGTTTGGTGGGGTTACTAAAGATGAAATCGCTCATGCATTAAAAGATCAAAAAGGCATAGAGCTTGATAAAAAAAGTCTAGAATGTGATACTATAAAAGAACTTGGCATGCATGAAATTTCAGCAAAATTAGGCCATGCGATTCATGCTGTATTTAAGCTAGAAGTTAAAGGAGAATAATGTTTCACGCAACTACAATTTTAGCTTATAAAGGTAAAAATAAGTCTGTAATTGGCGGAGATGGACAAGTAAGTTTTGGAAATACTGTTTTAAAAAATAATGCAGTTAAAATTAGAAAATTAAACAATGGAAAAGTATTAGCAGGCTTTGCAGGAAGCACTGCTGATGCTTTTAATCTTTTTGATATGTTTGAGAAGTTACTTTCTAGTTCTAAAGGTGATTTATTAAAAGCTGCAATAGATTTTTCAAAAGAATGGCGTAAGGATAAATACCTAAGAAAACTTGAAGCAATGATGTTGGTATTAGATAGAGATCATATATTTTTACTTTCAGGAACTGGAGATGTAGTTGAGCCTGAAGATGGTGCTATAGCCGCTATTGGTAGTGGGGGTAATTATGCACTTTCTGCTGCAAGAGCTTTAGCCAAACATTCAAGTTTAGATGAAGAAGAATTAGTCAAAGAAAGCTTGCAAATAGCTGGTGAAATTTGCATTTATACTAATACAAATATTAAAACTTATGTAATTGAGGATGATAAATGAATTTAACTCCAAAAGAGATTGTGAAATTTTTAGATGATTATGTAATTGGACAAAAAAATGCTAAAAAAATCATAGCAATTGCTTTAAGAAATCGTTATAGAAGAATGCAGCTTAGCCCTGAACTTCAAGATGATATCATGCCAAAAAATATTTTAATGATAGGATCAACTGGGGTTGGTAAAACAGAGATTGCAAGACGCCTTGCTAAGATGATGGGACTTCCTTTTGTAAAAGTTGAGGCAAGTAAATATACTGAAGTTGGTTTTGTTGGGCGTGATGTAGAAAGTATGGTTAGAGATTTAGCTAATGCTGCTTTAAATTTAGTAAAAAATGAAGAAAAAGAAAAAAACAAAGAAAAGATTAATGAATTTATAGAAAATAAGATTTTAGAAAAACTTTTACCGCCTTTACCAAAGGGTGTTAGTGAAGAAAAACAAGAAGAATATCAAAATTCTTTAGAAAAAATGCGCGTGAAATTAAAAGCTGGTGATTTAGATGATAGTACAATAGAAGTTGAAATTTCACAAAGCGTGTTTGATACTAATCCAAATTTACCACCTGAAATGGGTGCTATGCAAGATATAGTAAAAGTTATTGGTGTGGGTAATAAAAAAGTTAAAAAAGAAATGAAGGTAAAAGATGCAAGAATAGCTCTAGCTCAAGAAGCAAGTGAGAAAATTCTTGATATGGAAAGTATTAAAGGCGAGGCTTTAAGAAGAGCAGAAAACGAAGGGATTATTTTTATCGATGAGATAGATAAAGTAGCAGTTTCAAGCTCCAATTCAAACCGCCAAGATCCAAGCAAAGAAGGGGTGCAAAGAGATTTGCTTCCTATAGTTGAAGGTAGTACTATACAAACTAAATTTGGACCTTTAAAAACTGATCATATTTTATTTATCGCTGCAGGTGCTTTTCATCTAAGTAAGCCAAGTGATTTAATCCCTGAACTTCAAGGGCGTTTTCCTTTAAGAGTTGAGCTTGATTCATTAGATGAGGATGCTTTATATGCTATTTTAACAAGACCTAAAAATTCATTACTAACACAATACATTGAGCTTTTAAAAACTGAAAATGTAGAGCTTGTTTTTGAAGATGAGGCTATTAGAGAAATAGCAAAAATAGCAAGCAAGGCTAATGAAGAAATGCAAGATATTGGTGCAAGACGTTTACATACAGTAGTGGAAAAACTTTTAGAAGATATTAGTTTTGAAGCAGATGAATACGCAGGTAAGGTATATAAAATAGACGATTTTAAAGTGCAAGTTAAGCTTGGAGATATCATAGAAAATAAAGATTTAGCTAGGTATATCTTGTGAAAAGTGGCTTTATAAGCATAGTGGGTAGAACTAATGCGGGAAAAAGTTCTATCCTAAATTCTTTATTAGAAGAAAAAGTTGCTATGGTTTCTCATAAGCAAAACGCTACAAGAAGAAAGATTAATGCGATCATAATGCATGAAAATCATCAGCTTATTTTTATAGATACACCAGGTTTGCATGCAAGCTCTAAGGCTATGAATCAGCTTATGATTGATTTAGCGATTAAAAGCATTGCTGATTGTGATGTGATTTTATTTGTAGCTAGTATTTACGATGATATTAAAGATTATGAAAATTTTTTAAGTTTAAATCCTAAAGTACCACATATTGTGTTAATTAATAAGGTTGATTTAGTAAAAAAAGAAGTTTTGCTTAAAAAATTAAGCGAGTATTCTCAGTTTAGTTCACATTTTAGCGCTATTATCCCCTATTCTGCAAAGCAAAAATTTTATAAAAAAATTCTTTTAGATGAGATGGTTAAGTATTTGCCTGAACACCCGTATTATTTTGATCCTGAGTTTATTACTACAACAAACGAAAAGGACATATATAGAGATTTTATCTTAGAAGCTATATATGAAAATTTAAGTGATGAAATTCCTTATAGCACTGAAGTAAAAATAGAAAAAATTAAAGAACTAGAGCAAATTTATTATATCAATGCCACTATCATTACAGATAGCAATTCTCACAAAGGAATGATATTAGGTAAAGATGGTGCTACAATTAAGCGTATAGGTAAAGAAGCTAGAGTGAAAATAGAAAAATTGGCACAAAAAAAGGTAATGCTAAAATTATTCGTTCAACTTGAGAAAAATTGGCACAAAAACGAGCAAAACCTTAAGAAAATACTTTATGATGAGTAAGAAAACTATTCTAAAAGATTTTCTTGCTTATGAAAAGCTTTTATATATTAAATTTGCAAATCCTATTAGTGAAGATGGAATTTTAAAAAAGAGCTTTGAGGAGCTTGGTCTTAAAGATGATTTTTCTTATAAGTTAAAGTATTTTCAAGATAAATCTTTTACTCATGTATTCTTGTGCAAGTACGAAGATATTTTAGATATTGATTATATAATACCAGAACCCCTGCTTTTTGAAGTGTATTTTAAAAATAATACAAATAGCGAAAATCTTGCATTATTATTTAAAGAAAAATATATAGTTTTAGTGGAGTATTTAGGATGTGATTTTCAAAATTGTAAAGTTATGCCATTAAATGTTTATGATAAAATATATGAAGAAAAATTAAAAAATACTTATAAGCACATTATAAGCATAGATGATACTCAAAATCTTAGTAGTTTTGATAAATTTAATAGTAATATTTTTTATCAAAAATTGTTAAAAAATTGCGATCAAGTCAAGATTAATTTTACCAACAAAGAAAAAATAAATCATTTAAAATCTTTTAGTTTTAAGATTTTATTGGCTTTTGTTTGTGGAGTTTTACTAGCTTTAGCTTATCCTTTGTATTTGTATACACAAAAATCATTTTATGAAAATGAGAAAACAAAATATGAAAATTTAATAAAAAAGCAAGATGATATTTTAGAACAGGTAAAAATTAATCAAAAGCAAAATCAAGAGTTTAAAAAACTACAAGAAGAAAATGAGTTAAAGGTTGATTTGTTACAAAAATTTTATGCAAATGCACTTTGTTATAAAGATTTTTATAATTTTTTAAAAGTTTTAAATTCTCATCAAGCTTATATAGAGGCTTTGCATGTTAAAAATAATGATTTTATTATAGAGCTTAAAAATGACTATGAATTTTATGAAGATTTTAAAAAGTATCATTTTGTATTAAAAAATAAAGAAGTTAATCATGGAAAAATCACTCTTGTTTTTGAAAAATCTTTATAAAAATTTAGAAAATATCTTTGCTAAGTTATCTGAGCGTGAATTTATATTGTCTTTGATAGTTGTTTTTGTTTTTGGTTTTTTCATGGTTTATATGGGTGTTTCTGAGTATTTTGAAAAACAAATGAAGTTGTCAAAAGATGAATTATATAATTTACAAACAAAATACGAGCAAAAACAAGAAGTGATTTCTGATTTAAAAGAAGATGAAAATATATCTTATAATGATCGCTCGTTTTTAAGCATAAATAAAGATTATCAAAGTATTTTAAAGGATATAGAAAAGAATCTTAATGGAGTTCAATCTTTGCAAATTCAAAGTTACAAAAGTCAAGATGAATATTTTGCTTATTATGAATTAAGATTAAGTTTTGTTGGCGATTTTATTTTTTTAACGCAGTTTTTGCAAAAATTAGATCCTTATATAAAAGTTAAAAATTTAGAACTTGTAAAATATGAAAATAAATTAAAAATTACATTAAATCTTGTTTTTGCTCTGGTATAAAAATAATTTTTTTGGTAGAATTTGTCTAAACATGGCAAGCGATCGCTTCTTTTTGAAGAGGAAAGTCCGAGCTGCAATAAGACAAAGATTCCATCTAATGGATGGCTAGGGCAACCTAAGGGAAAGTGCAACAGAAAGAAAACTACCATATTTTATATGGAAAAGGTGAAACGGTAGAGTAAGAGCCTACCAGTAGCTTTGGTAACAAAGCTAGCTATGTAAACCCAATCTGCAGCAAGAAGGGGTGGTTTTTGTCTTATAATATAACCCTTCGCTTGAACTTGTTTGTAAAAACAAGTCTAGATAAATGATCGTTCTTGACAGAACTCGGCTTATAGCCATGTTTTACTTTATATAAGCAGAAGCTTTTTTGAGTTTTTGTAAATTAACAGCTATTTCATCTTGCTTTTTTTTCATAAAAGCTATCGCTTCATTAGTTAGCGCTAAAGCCTCATTGGGACAATCTTTATAATCCGGTTTTTCCATAAGTTTAACTATTTTTTCTACATCTTCAGTATAAACAGCTAGTTTAAACTCATCAATCCATTTTTTTTCACTCATTTTTGGTGTACTTCTCTCCAAGCTTCTAATAAGCCTTTTACTACATTTATTACTTCATCCACTCTTGCTTCACTGTTTTCTATGTTTGCTAAAGAAAGAAGTTGTAATTCTCTAGTGTATAAGCCACTTAAATAATGTGCTACTTCGCCGCCCTTATCATAATCAAGACAATTTAACAATTCAATAAAAATAGCACTAGCTCTTTTTACATAATACACTCTTTCTTCTATATTTTCATTTTGTATAGCTATTTTTATCCTGCTTGAAAAGCGTAAAATCCCACTGTATAGCATTTCTATAAGTTTTTCTTGGGATTCTACACCAGTTTGATTTTGTGAATATGCACTATAAACTGCACTATTTAGCATTTAAACCCTTTCTTTATTTTAAGAATTTTGATTATTTGCTGCATTAATCATGTTTGCAATAACACTTGCTTGGTTATTTAGTTTTGCAATGATACCATCATATGCTGCCCATCTTGACCACATTGTATCATATCTACTTTCTATGGAAGCTTTGGTGCTTTCTATGGTTTCATTTAGATTTTTTGATTCTTTTGTTAAAGATTCTTTGTAACCTCCAAATGAACCTTCAGAACTCATTATTTCACCCATGGTATTTTTTAGCATACCAAAAGTTCCAGTTTCTTCTTTATAAACTGAATATAAGGTTCTAGAACTTAAACCAAATTTTTTCAAAAATTCATTATCACCTTGAATTTCTAAGTTACTACCTGAAGTTCCTTTGATTTTAAATTGAATTTGTTGATTTTTATTACCTTGGTTAATGATTTCAAAGCTAGCCTCTAAACCTTCTAAGCCAAAACTATTTATATGATCAACCAAATTTTTAGCTTTTTCAATATCATCTGCACCTGTTAATACAAAAGGATCTCCATTTGGAGTTTTGCTTAAATCTATGGTTGTATCATTATAAGTGATAGTAAAACTACCTTCTTTAAATGTTATATCATCTGCGCCAAGATTGCTTACTCTATCACCAGCTAAATCAATATCTTCAAAACCATTACTTCCTACGAAAAATTTTTCAGCTAATTCAGGATCTTCGTTAAATTTAGAGTTAAATTTTCCTGAATCAAAAGATAAAACACCATCGTTTAGCGTTAAGCCATAATCAGCCAAAGATAAACTTACTTTAGAGGAAACTTCAATCCCTTCTGAACTTTCACTATCACCAACCGTAACAGTTCCATCTACTGTTATAGTTTGAAGTAAAATATTGTTTATTTCAGATTTTATATTATAAATTTCGCTAACACCTACGAAATTTCCTTTTGTACCTGCATCAGGATCGTACTTTGTTGCTGCGTTAAGATTTATCATTAAATCATTATAAGCAGTAGCTAAACTTTCTAAAGATTGCGCAAGTGCTTCAGTGTCTTGAGAAACGTTAAAAGTTATTTCTCCTTTTTGTTTTAACTCTAAGGTAACATCTGGAGCTATATCAGTGATAGTATTAGTTGGTCTTGTCATTTTAACACCATCTACACTAAAGATAGCATCCATACCTTTTTGGATATGATTTTCATTGTTTGAAGCTACATTGTAGCCTTGTGGAGTGCTAGTATCTAGAGTAATGCCAAATTTACTACTTAATAATGAAGTAGCTTTTTCATCTCTAGCATAATTTGCTTGATCTATATTGCCTTCAGCATCAGTTGCATAACCACCATCAAAAAGACTTAATTGTCCACCATTGGTAGCTCTAAAAGTAAACGATTTTCCAGTTTCATCAAGGTTTAATTCAACTTTTCCATTGGTTTGTTTTTTTAAATCTTCTGCTAAACTTTTATAAGTAGTGTTCTCGTCTATGTCTATGGTAAATCTATCATATCTTTCACCATTTTTAATAACAAAAGTAAAAGAGGTTTTTTCACCAGGACCAAGTAGTTTCTCGTTAAGATTTCCACTAAAATTTCCGCTTATTTTATCTTTATTTTCTTCTCCAGCACCTATCGGTCTAAAACCATACAAACCACCAGCGCTAATGCTATTTTTATCAAGTCCCCAACCCATAGCATTTAATAGATCTTCATCACCTGAAAAAGAAATATTATTTTTAGTTCCTGTTTCAGTGCTTTGTACTACTAAGCGGTATGGATTATCTCTATCTCCTGTATTAACTATTTTAGCTTCTACTTTTCCACCTGTTGCGGCATTTATTTTTTCTGCAAGCTGAGATACAGTAGTGCTTTCATCAATATCGATTTTATAATCTTTTCCATCTTGGGTAATAGTAAAAGAAGTTTTGCCATCTGTGCCTTTTATACCTAAACTACCCATTACAGTAGCAGTTTTATCTTTAAATCCATTACTTTGATATACGTCTTTTTGTGCAAGTTGATCAACAATAACTTTCATGTTTGTAAGATTAGATAAAGATCCTACTACTAAGCTTGCAGCAGCGCTATCTCCACTTACGCTAGGTGATACTTTTTTCTTGTTAAATTGTGAAGCATCACCTAAGCTATTTACGGCTGTTTGAAACGCAAGTAGCTTAGCTTCAAGTTCTGCTAGGTCTTTTTGTCTTGAAGTATTAGTTTCAAGCTGTGAATTATAAAGACCTAAATGCGCATTCATTTCTGCTTCTTTTAGCTTGTTTAATGTATCGCTTGTTAAAACTCCTGAACCTATTCCTAAACTTCCTAAACTACCTACTGCCATAATTAACTCTCCTTATCAAAAATAGTGCCAATAACACCTTGAAAATGTTCTATTAGCTTCATAACTTCCTCACTAGGAATTTTGCGTATTAACCTACCAGTATCTTTTTCGGTTACACTAACATACATTTCATTGATTTTATCATTATATGCAAAACGTACGTTTGTTTCTAGTGTTTCCATTTGATTATTAAGTTTTTCTGTTGCATTTTTCAATTTTTCATTTAAATTCTCATCTTGATTATTTAAATTAGTTTGCTGTTGATTTTCTTGAGATACTTTTCCAGTACTTTTTGTATTAAATTGTGCTGTGTTTGCATCCCTTTGAATATTACCAATGTCCATTTTAAACTCCTTTTTAAAAGACTTTAAAATACTCTATCGACATAATTTTAAAAAACTTAATATTTAGATTAAAAATCTCTATATTATTAATAAGCAAAAAGTGTTCTCAAAAAGCTTAAAATTAAAAAATTTCAAACTTTTTGAATAATTTTTCATCATTTGGAAGTAAATTTCTTGTAATAAGTCTATCTATGACTTCTTTAGAGCAATTTGTCATTAAAGGCCATTCTTTATGATAATCTTCTAATGATCCTTTATTTGTTGCATCAATCGCAACGCAATCTTTTTTGATAAATATATCTCTTTTTGCATCTATATTATTTACCACACGCCAAATTAGCATATAAGGATTTTCTAAAATAGCATCTGTATCTAAAAAAACTAAAATTCTAAAATGCTTTTTACAAGTTTGTAATTTTTCAAAAACTTGAACAATTTTTTCTTTTTTATCTATCAAAATCACGCAAACTGGAGCAAAGGTTTGAGTGTAAAATTGCTTTAATTTTAAAATACTTTGATCTTTTTCTTTAAAAAGTGAAAGTAAAGTCTCATCGTTTAGAATTTCAAGTTCAACTTTTTTCTCATCACCACATGCATCAAGTCCTGCTTTACCACCATAACAATAAGTGCTTGAAGCATGGTCGAGTTGATCACAAATTCCTTCGCTAATAAGTAATTTTTCTTCATCAAAGCGATTGAGTATATAAGGTATGAGTTTGTCATAATCTTTCAAACAAGGCGCATTTTCATCAACAAAAATAGCATGTTTTACAAAACTCATTTGCCCTACTCCCCAAAAAGTATGCATGACTTGTTTTGCATGAGCTGGGTATTTTGCTTCTATTTTGGCCAAGATTAGATTATGAAAAACCCCATTTTCAGGCATGTTATAATCTATCAAATCAGGAGCATTTGTCTGAAGTAAAGGCAAAAAAACTCTTTCTGTTCCAAGCCCCATGTATTTATCTTCTAAGGGTGGTTTTCCTACAACAGTAGCTTGATAAATCGCATTTTTTTTAGCAAAGATTTTTTCTACTTTTAAAATAGGACAAAGTTCAACAGGGGTATAAAAACCTGTATGGTCTCCAAAAGGTCCCTCAGGTGCGAATTCATTTGGATCTACAAAGCCCTCAATCACAAAATCACTATCATAAGGCACATAAAGATGATTGCTTTTACATTTTGCCAAAATGGCAGGTTTTTTCTTGATAAAACCATAAAGTAAAAGTTCAAAAATTCCTTTTGGTAAAGGCGCTTGAGCACACCAAATATATAAAGGATCTCCACCTATGGCTATACTTACTGGCATTTTTTGATTTGCTTTTTTATACTCATGGAAAAAATGGCTCGCATCTTTGTGAATTTGCCAATGCATAAGCAAGGTTTTTTCATCAACTACTTGCAAACGATACATTCCAAGATTATTTTGCTTTCCATCTATACTTTGAGTATAAACTTGTCCCATGGTGATAAAAGGCGCAGCGTCTTTTTCCCAAGTTTTTAAAATAGGCATATCATATAATGAATTTAAGCTTTTATAGTTGAATTCTCCATCTTTTTTAATGCGTTTTGGTGGGATATTTTTTAAATCAAGCAAGGTTTTGAAAAAATTTAATTTTGCACCAAAGCTTTGTGGTATATGCATTTTAAGTAAAGAGCTAATTTCTTTAGCTATATCTTCATAGTCTTTTTCAAATGCTAATTTTAAAGCTTTTTCATTACAAAAAGTATTTAAAAGAACAGGATAATCGTATTTTTTACCATTTTTTACTGCATTAGTAAAAAGTAAGGCTTTTGAGTCTTCTTTTTTAACTTCTATATAAGCTAAATGTGCCATTTCAAGATCAACATCAACGGGTTCATGAATGGTTTTTAATAAATTATTTTTTTCTAAAAGCTCTACGAATTTTTGCATTTATATCATACTCTCTGCTTCTTTTAAAATTTCTTTTGCACCTTTTGCTATCATTTCTTTAGCTAAAAGCTCGCCCGCTTTTGCGTAATCTTGCTTATCAATCATTCTTTTTTCTTTGAGAATTTTACTTGCATCAGGTAAGCCTACTATGGCGCGAATTTCTATTTTTTCATCAATGATTTTTGCATTAATACCTATAGGTACTTGGCAGCCACCTTCTAGAGTTTTTATAAAATCTCTTTCTATATGGGTTTCTATAAAGGCATTTTCATCATTTAAGCATTCAAGGTATTTTAAAATTTGCTTATCGTCAATGCTTTCTATGCCTAAGGCTCCTTGGGAAGCTGCGGGTATCATCTCATCAAGCTCAAAAGCTCTAATGTATTTTATTTCTTTATCCAAACCTAAGCGTTTAATACCAGCTAAAGCTAAAATAATAGCGTCAAATTCTTTGGCTTTAAGTTTTTCTAAGCGCGAGTTGATATTGCCTCTTAGAGAAATGATATTTAAATCAGGTCTTAGTGCTAAAAGTTGCATTCTTCTTCTAAGGCTTGTAGTGCCTACTTTTGCACCTTTTGGGAGAGCATTTAAGCTTTCATAATATTCACTTAAAAAAGCATCATTTATCACTTCTCTTTTTGAAATAGCAGCTAAAACTAAGCCATCAGGAAAGAAGCTTGGCACATCTTTTAAGCTATGCACAGCTAAATGCGAATCGCCTCTTAACATACTTTCTTCAAGTTCTTTTGTAAAAAGTCCTTTTCCACCTATTTTAGCCAAAGGTGAATCAAGTAAAACATCGCCTTTAGTTTTAAAACCCTCTAAAGAAATTTCTAATTCAGGATGTGTTTGAGATAATTTATTTTTTACATACTCACTTTGCCATAATGCAAGTTGGCTTTTTCTTGTTGCGATGATTAATTGCATTTTTTATGCTCCTGTATAATTTCTACATCTATGATTTCTTCTTCGTTGTTTGTTTGATGATATTTTCTTTTTTGTTTTGTAAATAATTTTAATATCATCATAAAAAATAAGAGTAAAATTCCTAAAAATGTACTTAAAATTCCTGGTATTAAAAGCAAAATTCCTACTATGGTTAAAGAAAATAATTTAACCATACCAAATAAATTTGTATTGGTATTTTGCATAGTGATGAGATTTGTCCAAGTCTTTGCTAAAAACATTGCACCTAAAAACATACTTGCAAAAACTATCATAAAAAAATTTAAAAAACCAAAAAAGGTTATAAATAAAATACTGGCGATTAATTCTAAAATCAAAAATGCACTTAAATTTGTTTTTACCATCATAGAATTTTCTCTAAGTGTGAAATTACTTCTTGGGTTTTCAAAACTTGTTTTTCTAAGGTATTTCTATGAATCAACTCTACTTCATCATTTTCTAAGCCCTTGCCTACAACTAAAGCATAAGGAAAGCCCATTAATTCAAAATCATTAATCTTTACACCAAAACGCTCATTTCTATCATCAAATAAAATCTCTTTATCACTAAAATGTGTGTAAATTTGTTCAGCAAATTCCATAGCTTTTGTGTCTTTTATATTAGAAACGATGATATCTAAAACAAAAGGAGCTAAAGTTTTATTCCAAATACAACCTTTTTCATCATGGCTTGCTTCTATGGCAACAGCTACTAAACGACTCACTCCCATACCATAACAACCCATAGTGAAAAATTGAGCTTTACCATTTTCATCTAAATAGCTTGCATTCATTGCTTTTGAGTATTTATTTCCAAGTTTAAAAATATGCCCTACTTCAATACCCTTGCTTTGCTTAAGCTTATGCTGGCATTTTGGACAAAGATCATGCTCTTTAACTGCCGCAAGATCTTTAAAGCGTTCTTTATTTAAATTTACAACATTGATTCCGACTAAATGATAATCTTTTTTATTTGCACCAATAATCATATTTGTTTCATTTTCAAGCTCATGATCAATATAAAAATCAACGCCATTTAATCCTACAAAGCCGATAAATCCTGGCACTAAACCTGCTTTTTCTAATTCTTCTTCACTTACATCGGCCAACTCTAGTGCATTTGCTGCATTTAGTGCTTTAACTTCTTGTAATTCATCATCACCGCGTATAAAAAATACTACAATTTTTTCTTCATTTTCATAAATAGCTTTTTTAGCAATAGCTTTAATAGTATAGTAAGGGTTAATTTTAAAAAATTCCGCTAATTCTTCTATAGTTTTTACATTTGGAGTGTGAAATTGTGTAGCAAAGTCAGCTTCTGGCCTTTCATCTTCACAACTTTTTTTAGCTCTTTTTGCTGCTTCAATATTTGCAGCATAATCACAATGCTCACATAATAATATATCATCCTCGCCATTTTTAGCCAAAACCATAAATTCTTTTGAACCACTGCCACCAATAGCCCCGCTATCAGCTTCAACAGCTCTAAATTCAAGTCCTAATCTTGTAAGAATTTTACTATAAGTTTCATGCATAAGATTAAATTCTTTGTCTAAATCAGCTTCGCTGGCATGAAAGCTATAGCCATCTTTCATTAAAAATTCCCTACATCTTAAAAGTCCAAATCTAGGCCTAGCTTCATCTCTAAATTTAAGTCCTATTTGATACAAATGCAAAGGAAGTTGTTTGTAAGAATTTATTTTATTTCTTACTAAAGCTACCATAGCTTCTTCATGGGTTGGCCCTAAAACAAAATCATTTTCTTTTCTATCTTTAAAGCGTAAAAGCTCTTTACCAAAAACATTAAATCTCCCACTTTCTTTCCAAAGTTCAGCTGGAGTATTAAAACTTAAATTTACTTCTAAAGCCCCTGCTTTATCCATTTCTTCTTTGATGATATTTTTAATCTTATCTAAAACTCTTTTTCCTAAAGGTAAAAAATTATACAAACCACTTCCAATTTGTTCTACAAAGGCACCTTTAACTAAAAATATATGACTTGGTAAAGTAGCATCTTTTGGATTTTCTTTTGTGCTTATGGCATAAAATTTACTAAATTTCATGATTATTCTCCAAATTAAATTCACATTTATAAAGGTTTAAACCTTCCATATTTTCATTTTTTAAATCAAACACATAACGCATAGCATTAATTACTGAATCATTTTGCATAGTTCCGCTTAGTTTTTTTAAATTTACGCTAGGATGATGTAAAAATGCATTCATTACTTGTCTTATAAGTTTTCTTGCTTCTTCATGGTTTGAGTGCTTTAAATATCCTTTATCTATAGCCTTTTGTAATTGTTCTTTAGCGATTTCATCAGCTTGTAAGCGTAATTGCTTAACTAAAGGCAAGGTTGCTAGTTTGCTTAGATGTTGAAAAAACTCATTTGTCATAGTACCTACTATGGAATAAGCAATTTGGGCTTGGTGTTCTCTTAGAGTTAAATTTTTTCTTACAACTTCTTCTAAATCATCAACAGCATAAACTATATTTTTTTCATTTGCTTTTACATCAATATCCCTAGGCACTGCTATATCAAAAAAATATCTTTTATAATCTTTTTCTTCTAATAAATCATTGGTTATGATAGCATGTGGAGCGTTTGTGGCGCTAAAAAATATCTCATATTGATTTAATGCTTCTTTTAAATTTGCAATACTTTCATAGCTTGCATTTTCACCTAAATCCTCGCAAAGCTTTTGGGCATTTTGTATATCTCTATTTAATATCAATACTTTAGCCTTGGCATTTAGTAAATGCTTACAGGCTAGTTCGCTCATTTCTCCTGCACCTACTACAACAGCAGTTTTATTTTCTAAATTTACAAGTTCTTTAGCTTTTGCCACCGCCACTGAAGCAACCGAAATAGGATTTTTAGAAATTTCAGTTTGATTTCTAACATTTGCCGCACATTTAAAAGCATAATGGACTGCTCTAGTTATATGCACACCACATCTTTGCTCTTGTAGAGCAAATTTATAAGCATCTTTTAATTGTCCAGCAATTTGTGTTTCTCCAATAACTAAACTATCAAGCGAACTTGCCACAGAAAATAAATGATGGATGGCTCCGCTATCTTCGTAAAAATCAGCCTTGGTGCTTAAATTTTCTCTATCAACCCCACAAAGCAAACTAAGTGTTTTTAAAATATGCTCATTAATTCTTTCAACATCCCCAACAAAAAGAAAAATTTCAACCCTATTGCAAGTACTAAGCACTAAGCTTTCTAAAATTTTATTATTAGTATGGATTAGCTTTAGTAATTCTCTTTTTTTGTCTTCATTAGAAAAGGAAAGTTTTTCTCTAGTAGCAATATCTGTATTTTTATGTGTAAAACTGATGCAGTAATAATGCATTAAAATTCCCTTTCTATCATGCTTTTAATAATATCTTCTAAATCTTTTATATTGTATTTTTTTATGGCTTTTAGTGCATTATTTGCATAAGTGTTTAGTTCTTGGCCAACTTGATCAAAAATTTCATGCTCTTGCATTTTACTTTTAATCCAAGCAAGCTCATTCACACTTAAATCTTTCTTGTAATAAGACTTAAGTATTTCTTGATCTTGTGGATTTAATTTTTCATGTAAATACATATAAGCAAGAGTGGTTTTACCTTCTTTAAAATCATTCATAGCAGGTTTACCTAAAGTTTGCTCATTACCTTTGATATCTAAAATATCATCTACAATTTGAAAAGCTAAACCTAAATTTTTACCATATTCTGCAAAATCATCTTCATTTAAATTAGCAAGTATTGCCCCACACCTTGCACTAGCTTCGATTAAAATGGCTGTTTTATTATATATCATTTGTAAATAAGTATTTTTATCAGTATTGAAAGTTTCGCTTAAATTTACATCCATTAATTCACCAACAGAAAGCATTACAACAGCATTAGAGATAATTTTTGCTAATTTTAAATCAATCAAAGAAAGTTCATAGAAGGCTTTTGAGTATAAAATATCTCCAAGCATGATAGCATTTTTAGCTCCAAATTGTGCATTGATAGACTTTACACCTCTTCTTAATTTTGCTTCATCAATCACATCATCGTGCAATAAGCTTGCAGCATGAATTAACTCTATAATAGCACAGATTTTATAGCTAATATCACTTTCCCCAGCTATTTTTAAAAGTAGTTTTGAGCGTAATTTTTTACCACCTTGAAGTTTTGAACTCATGGTTAAAATAGGCTCATAATTTAATTCAGATAAAAATTCATGCATATACTGATCGATCTTTTGCACTATGCTTTCCTTAGTTTTCTTATAATTATATTTTATTAAATTTTACTTTAGTTTTGATTAAGAGTGGCTTTTCTAGGGTCTAAAAATTCTACTTCTAATTTCTTATCTCTATCTTCTATATACACAGTAAAAATAGCCTCACCTTTTTTAAAATCACTAAATTCAAGTATCAATCTTGCTCTATCTATATGAGGATTTTTATAATCAGGCACTAAGGTTTGATCAACCCAGTTTAAATTTCTTCTTAAAGACATCACAAATTGTCTAGGGTATTTTTTATACTTTGAATGAACAATGATATTAGTTTGATCAAATAAAGTCCATGAGAAGTCAAAATAATAAATCTCATCAGGATAGTCAATTTCTTTTATTTTTACACTTGCTTTTTCATCTTTACTCAGGGTAAATTTATAAGTATAATCAAAAAATACTTCAGCTTTTAAAAAATTAAACATCAAAAATAAAGATAAAAATAAACGCAAAATCAACCCTCATATCCTAAAATTTCAGCACTTAAGCCTATGTAAAAATCATTTTTTCTCTCATTTATTAAGAGTGAATTTTCCATTTGAAATTGTGCTACATCATTTTCATTTAAACTATTTTTTTCTAAAAGCTCTATCATAGCGATATGATCGGCTAATAATTTTTCTAAAACATTTTCCAATGCGCCTAAATTTGCATATTTTATTGTTTCGATAAATTTTTCTTTAGGGCTTTTTGCAAACATTTCATCAAAAATATCCATTTTTTTAACCTTTCATGTGAGTTTGAATTTTTTCTATTAAAGTAGTTTTATCGTTAACTTCATCTAAGTCTTTAATTTCTTTTTGCCAAGAAATATGTATATAATCCATCTTAGCATTTTTAGCACAAAGTCTGTCTTTTAAACTATCGCCTATAAAAATACTTTTTTCATATTTTGCTTCATCTGCGATTAATCTTAACATCATAGGATCAGGCTTAGCTTCTATACCATAACTAACACCTAGTATTTTATCAAAATATGAAAGAATGTTTTGTTTTTTTAAAATAGGCACCAAGCTTTCTTGAGGTGCATTAGTAGCTATAGCCAGATAACAATCTTTTTTTTTACAAAATTCCAAAACCTCAAGCACACCATCAAAAAGCACCACACTTTGATCATAATGCTTAATAAAATATTTCTCATAACCTTCTTTAAAGCTAGTATGCGAGTAAGTATCAACCCCATAAAAAATCTTAGCATAATTTTGCCCAGGAGTATTGATAGTATCTAAAATAAACTCTCTTTTTAAAGGTTCTAAATTTAAATCCGCTCTTATTTCATTTACCGCACATACTATAGCATTAGCACTATCTATAAGCGTGCCATCCATATCAAAAATTACATTTATCAATATTCATCCTTAAATTTAATTTTATGTTTGTCTTTTTTGTAACTTTGATTATTTTTTAGCTTATACAAAGCATTAGCTTTTGAAGTTAAGGTTTTTTGGTCTAAACTCTCATTTAAACACTCATTTACAAAAAGCTCTAAAGCCTTAGTATAAGTAGAATCCAAAAACACCGCTTGAACTTTTTCAAAGATTTTAGCATTTTTTTGTATTCTTTCTCTAAAAAGTGTTAAATCAAAATCTTCCCTTTTTAAAGCACTTACAGCAGAGTTGGTAAATTTTTCTAAAGCTCTTACGTATTTAACTCTCAAAGCTTTTTCATCATTTTTCATTCTGCTGCACTTGTATTGATTCTACATTGTAATGCTTCTTGTACTAAATTTCTAGCTATTGAAGCTTCAGTATCTACAATGTGTAAATGTTTATCAGTATGTGGAAAAATGATCTTAGCACCCGTACCACTTGTCTTTAAAACTGTTTGTATAGGTTTGTTAAAACCAGAAAGCACTTGATAGAGCATATCAAGTTTAGCTTCATTGCTTATGGTTATAATAGCAACTGAGCATTCTTCTATATTAGCTACTTTTAATGTTTCTACTTGCGCTACACTAGCAAAAAAAACATTCTCATTTCTGCTACGCCCAAGTTCAACTAAATTTAAATCACTTTCTAAAACTAGATATGGAATACCTGTTTTTTTGATCTTTTGCACCACTTCTTGACCTAATCTTGTATAACCAAAAATGATAAAATGATCTTTCATTTTTTGATCACATAGATAAAATTTAGCCATATCATTTTGCTCACCTTCGGCTGCGTTGGCTATTTTTCTAAGATTATTTAAAATAAAAGGTGTTGCAACCATAGTGATGATAGAAACTATAATAAAAATTTGTGCTGTTTTTTCATCTATAAGCGAATTTACTTGCATTAATGAAAACACCGCTAGAGCAAATTCTCCAATTTGAGAAATACTTAAAGCAGTTTTTAAAGCTACTCTTTTTCTCGTATAAAGGATTAAAAGACCATAAATTACTACAAATTTTATTAATAACACCAAACTTACAAAAACAAAAATCAAAAACCAATTTTCAAAAACTATATGAAAATCAATTTGCAAGCCAACACTGATAAAGAAAAACCCTAAAAGTAAATCCCTAAAAGGAACTAAATCTGCTTCTATTTTATGTTTATATTTAGTTTCAGCTATCAAAGCTCCAGCTATGAATGCTCCAAGCGAGTAAGAAAAACCAAAAGAATGTGCTAAAAAGCTTGCTCCTATTACGGTAAAAAGTATAGTAGCGATGAAAATTTCATTTGCATTGGTCTTAATGATAAATTTTAAAACATAAGTAAAAAGGTATTTGCCTATAAAATAAAGCAAAACAAGTAAAATCACAGCACTGACTAAGGTTGTAAATAAAAGCTTTGAAATATCAGCGTTTTGAGAGCTAAATATATCAATCATTAACAGCAGTGGTATCACAGCAATATCTTGAAAAAGCAAAATTCCCAAAGCTTTTCGGCCATATTCTTCATTGATATCGCCACTATCATTAAGTATTTTTAAAACTATAGCTGTGGAGGATAAAGCTAGGGCAAAACCTGCTATCATTGCTATATGGTTTGCTATACCTAAAATATAAGTTACAAGTAAAGTACAAACCAAGCCACAAGTTAGCATTTGTAAACTTCCATTTAAAAACACTTCTTTTTTCATTGCTAAAAGGTGTTTAAAAGAAAATTCAAGCCCTATGGTAAACATTAAAAAAACTATACCAAACTCAGCCACATGGATAATGATTTCATTCGTGCTAAAACCATAAAATTCACGCACAAATAAACCTGTAGCTATATAGCCTATAATGGTTGGAATTCCAAATTTTTTAAGTATAACATTAAGTACGACAGCAACTGCTACTGCAGTTAAAAATAAAGTTATAAAAGCATCCACTCACCAACCTTTTTTGTAATGTTTTATTATTTTATTTTTTCTAAAAAAATTAAGTCAAAATTGCTTCTGTGTTTTACTACTGCTCTTGATTTTGAAGGATTATCTCTTCTATCAAGTTCTAATCTTAATTCTTCAATGGTATTTTCAAACTCATCAATTTTTGTTTTTAGTTTTAAAATCACATCAACACCAGCTAAATTAACTCCAAGATCTCTTGTTAAGCGTAAAATCATTTTGATTCTATCTATATCTTTTTGAGAATAAAGTCTCATTTTACCATCGGTTCTACTTGGCTCAACCAAACCTTCTTTTTCATATTGTCTTAGAGTTTGTGGGTGTATGCTTAAAACCTTTGCAACAACACTTATAAGATACACCGGTTCATCATAACTATGCTCCATTGCATACTCCTTTTAAGGTAATTTTTCTTCTAAAATTTTTACAAATTCAGGATCAAGGCTATTAATATTAGGTATTTTTACATTTAAAATTAAATACATATCTCCATAAAGGTCTGTTTTTCTATTTTGTACCCCATAACCTTTAAGTCTGATTTTTTGATTGTTTTTTGAATTTGACGGTATGGTGATTTTAACTTCTTTTCTTGGGGTATGTACGCTGATTTTATCTCCAAAAAGTGCTGTTTTTAAGCTAATTTCAACTTTTTTGTATAAATCATCATCTTCTCTTTCGTATTCATCGCTTTTTTCAAGCTCTACCTTTAAAATCAAATCTCCTTTTTGTCCTTGAAAGCTTTTTCCTTTACCTCGTATGCGTAGCTTTTCGCCATCTTTTATACCATGTGGAATTTTGATTTTAACTTGTTCGTTGTTGATATTTATAGTATGTTCACCACCTAAAATTCCTTTTTCAAAAGGAATTTTAACACTTGCTTGTAAGTCTAAATCCTCTTCAAAACCCCCAAAACCTCCAAAACCACTTCTAAAATTATTACTAGAACTAAAACCTCTACCAAAACCCCCAAAGCCTCCGCCAAAAATATTATTCAAAATATCATTGATATCAGCTCCGCCTGCATTTCTTGAAAAATCATGAAAACTTTGCCCACCAAACATAGAATCACCATATCTATCATATTGAGCTCTTTTTTTCTCATCACTTAAAATTTCATAAGCGGCGTTAATTTCTTTAAATTTTTCCTCAGCACCTGCTTCTTTATTGATATCTGGGTGGTATTGTCTTGCTAATTTTCTATAAGCTTTTTTTATTTCATCTGCGCTAGCATTTTGCGAAACACCTAGTGTCTCATATAAACTATTACTCATTTTTTATTCCTTATTTTTTATAAGATTATACCATAAACTTTAGTCTTAGTCAATCAACTTTTATAAGTTTTAAAACTAAAGGTTTTATTTACAATTGCGTAAAAATAAAATTTTATACTTGTGTAAATTGATTTTACAAAGGATAATACATGAAAAAAACTATGGTTCTTTCTTTGGCATTGGCAACTAGTCTTTTTAGTGCTAGTATTGATTTTAAACAAGCAGATGATAATGTAAAAAGATCTTTACCAACTGATAATCAAAATACTATACTTTCTTATCATGATTCTATACAAAAAGTTAAAAATTCAGTTGTGAATATTTCAACTTCTAAAACCGTTCAAAGTAATTCCTTTGGGATTGATGATTTTTTCAATGATCCTTATTTTAAACAATTTTTTGGTTTTGATTTTCCACAAGCTCCAAAAAGTAAAAAGAATAAAAAAGAAGTAGTAAGTTCGCTTGGATCTGGTGTAATTATCTCAAGTGATGGCTATATTATAACAAACAATCATGTTATAGAAGATGCTGAAAAAATTACTGTAAATTTACCCGATTCTAGCACTGAATATAAAGCTAAATTAATCGGAGCTGATCCTAAAACAGATTTAGCAGTGATAAAAATAGAAGCAAAAAACTTACCCGCAGTAGTTTTTGCTGATTCGGATAAATTATTAGAAGGTGATGTAGTGTTTGCTCTAGGTAATCCTTTTGGTGTTGGAAGTAGTGTTACAAGTGGGATTATCTCAGCTTTAAATAAAAACAATATAGGTTTAAATCAATATGAAAATTTCATTCAAACGGATGCTTCAATTAATCCTGGAAATTCAGGTGGGGCTTTAGTAGATAGCAGAGGGGCTCTAGTTGGGATAAATTCAGCCATACTTTCAAGAAGTGGAGGAAATAATGGTATAGGCTTTGCAATCCCTTCTAATATGGCAAAATCTATTGCACAAAAACTTATTGAGCATGGAAAAATAGAAAGAGGATATTTAGGTGTAGTTATAGGAGCTTTAACTCAAGATATTAAAAAAGCTTATACCAATCAAGAAGGAGCTTTAATAACAGAAGTTCAAAAAGACTCAGCAGCTTATAATGCGGGATTAAAAAGAGGTGATTTGATTATAAAAGTAGATAAAACTGTGATTAAAAGCCCCATGGATTTAAAAAATTATATAGGAAGTATTGATCCAAAACAAGCTATAGAGGTAACTTATGAAAGAGATAATAAAGTTAAAACAGCTAAATTTATGCTAAAAACAGATGAAAAATCGCTACAATATGAAAAAGATTATATTGATGGTTTAAAATTAGTAGAGCTTGATTCTAAAAATAAACAACAATACCGCATACCTGAAAATATTAGTGGTATTTTAATCACTGAAGTTACTCCAAAATCAAAAGCAGAAAAAATAGGCTTTGAGCAAGGTGATATTATTATAGGTATTGATCAATATGAAGTTTCAAATTTTAAAGAATTATCTAAGGCTTTAGAATTAAATAAAGGCAAAGAATATGTTAAAATTTGGATTAATAGAGATGGTATGGTTAGAGCTTTACTTTTTTAAGAAAGGAAGAAAATGACAAATATTTTAATGATAGAAGATGATTTAGAATTAGCTGAGATTATAGCTGAATATTTAGAGCAATTTGATATGAAAGTAGATATTGCTCATGAACCTTATATAGGTCTTTCAAGACTTGCTTTAAATCCTTATGATTTAATCATTTTAGATTTAAGCTTGCCTGGACTTGATGGACTTGAAGTGTGTGAAGAAATTCGTAAAAAATATGATACACCTATTATCATTTCAAGTGCAAGACATGATATTAGTGATAAGGTTACAGCTCTTGATTTGGGCGCAGATGATTATTTGCCAAAACCATATAATCCTCAAGAGCTTCAAGCAAGGATTAAAAGTCATTTAAGAAGAATTTCAAATACAAAAACCGCTCAAGCTCAAGTTAAAAAAGATCTTGTATATGATAAATACAAACATACTATCACTATGAAAGATCAAGAAATTAGCTTTACCAATGCTGAATTTGATATTTTGAGTTATTTAATTAAAAAAGAAGGTGGAGTGGTGAGTCGTGAAGAACTTGTGTATAATTGTAGCTCTATTAGTGAAGATTCTAGCAATAAAAGTATAGATGTAATCATTAGCAGAATCAGACAAAAAATCGGAGATGATCCTAAAACTCCAAAATACATTCATTCAATCAGAGGTATAGGGTATAAATTAACTCAATGAATAAATCATCAATTTTTTATACCATAACCTTTGTTTTTTTGCTTGCTAGTGTTAGTGTGATTTTGGCATTTTTATGGCTTATAAAATATGATCAGCAAAATTACACTAATGAGCTTAATGCGAAATATTCTTTTATAGCTAATGCAAGATTATTGTATTTTAACCATGTAATTAGCGAAAAAGAATTTTATGAGCAAACAAAAAATTACAAAATGATAGAACTAACAACCCCATCTTCTATAAGAAAAATCATCTACAAAGCTGAAACCATAGCACGCGCTCAAACTAGCACAGGTGTAGTTGAAATCATTACTTTAGAAGATAATGTATATTTAAAAATCATTTTTGATGGTAAGCTTTATTTGTACAAAGATTTAGAATATCAAGGTTATCGTTATTTTGTGATTAAGCTTATTGCTAGTATAGTGGTAATGGTTTTATTGATTTTATATATTTTTATCATTAGAAAATTAAAACCACTTAGAGCTTTAAAAAGACAAATAGATAAATTTGGCGAAAATAAACTCAATGAAATTCAAAATGTCAGTAAAGGCAATGATGAAATTTCTCAAGTAGCAACAGCCTTTTATGAGTCTATTTTGAGAATTCAAAAACTAAACACTTCAAGGCAATTTTTCTTAAGAAATATTATGCATGAGTTAAAAACACCTATTACTAAAGGTTTAATTACTTTAGAAATGCTTGAAGATAGCAAATATAAAGAAAGATTAGTGGGTGCTTTTAATCGTTTGGAAATTTTGATTAATGAATTTGCAGCCATTGAACAAATTACTTCAGGTGCTGGTTTGATTAATTTAAAAAAATACAATATCTTAGATCTTTTAGATGAAGCTAAAGATATAGCTATGAGTGATGATGAAAAAGTAAAAATTAGTATCAAAGAAAGTTTTAGCGTCAATGTGGATTTTAAACTTTTTACTACTGCGATGAAAAATATGATAGATAATGCAACAAAATACTCTGATGAAAATTGCGTTACTATAGAAATAACTAAAGATTATCTTTGCTTTAAAAACAAAGGAAAAGCCTTAGATAAAGACTTGAAATACTACACTCAAGCTTTTACGCAAGGAAAGAAAAACAAAGATAGTTTTGGACTTGGATTATATATTGTTAAGACTATTTTAGATTCTCATAAACTTACGCTTTATTATGAATATAAAGATGGTATCAATCATTTTTATTTTAATGATATACAAAATATAATTTTAAACTAGGAAGCTCATGCCCTTATCGCGTTTAAATGAAGAACAATACAAAGCTGCTAGTGCTCCTTTTGGACACAATCTAATCATAGCAAGTGCAGGCACAGGTAAAACTTCAACCATAGTTGCAAGAATAGCCTTTTTACTTCAAAATAATATAAAGCCTGAAAAAATTATGCTTTTAACCTTTACAAACAAAGCTAGTAAAGAGATGATTGAAAGACTTAGTAGGTATTTTGATAAAAGCATTACTTCAAAAATCACAGCAGGAACTTTTCATAGTACTGCTTATTCTCTACTTAAAGAGTTAAATCATGATATTATTTTAAAACCTGCGAGTGAGCTTAAAATTCTTTTGCGTTCTATTTTTGAAAAACGCACTTTTCATCATTTAAGCGATACTAAACCTTATATGCCAAGCTATTTGTATGATGTGTATTCTTTATTTCAAAATACTAATGCAAACTTAGATGAATTTTATAATTGGTTTTGTCAAAATTATGATGAACAAGCTGTTTATGCTGAAATTTATGAAGATATTTTAAAAGAATACGAAGAAGAAAAAATGCGTTTTAACTATGTGGATTTTAATGATTTATTGATCAAATTAAAACATGTTTTAATTTCACATCATTTTGAATTTGATGAGATTTTAGTAGATGAGTACCAAGATACTAATACTTTACAAGGTTCATTAATTGATGCTTTTAAAAGTAAAAGTTTATTTTGTGTGGGCGATTATGACCAGAGTATTTATGCTTTTAATGGAGCTGATATTTCTATTATAGGAAGTTTTAAAGATAGATTTATCGATGCAAATATTTTTACTTTAAATAAAAACTATCGTTCTAGTAAAAATATACTTGCGCTAGCTAATAAGGTAATCTTAAACAATGAAAGATTATATCCTAAAGAATTGATTGTAACTAGAGAAGGAGATTTTAAAGCACCAAGTTTGCTAACTTTCAATGAATTATTTGATCAATACTCTACCATAGCAAAAATAATCTTACAAAGTGGAGTTAATCTTGATGAAATCGCTGTTATTTTTAGAAACAATTCTAGTGCAGATGGAGTAGAAGTTGCCTTGAGAGAACTTGGTATAGCAAGCAAAAGAAAAGGCGGGGGAAGTTTTTTTGAAAGCTTGGAAGTTAAAAACTTTTGCTCTATGCTTGCAATCGTGCTTAATCCAAAAGATATCATGGCTTTTATACATTTACTTGAATACACCAAAGGAGTTGGTGGGGTTTTGGCAAAAGATATTTTTGATGCTTTATTAAAGCTGGGACATTCTAGTTTGATTAAAGGTTTTTTAAATCCTGATAGTAATGTGAGTTTAAAAAAATACAAAAAACAAAGTTACCAACTAGGACTTTTTGATGATATTGAGGAGCTAGCCTCGCCTTCAAGGTTTAACTTAGAAAGTGAATTTAACACCCATCCTATTTTAAGTCTACCTAAAATCAACGAGTTTTGTGCGAAAAATCTTGAAAAAATTTATCTTTTTATTAAAAAAGCAAGCGAGTGTAAGGTTTCAACTCAGCTTGTAAATTTAATCTTAGAAAATGATTATTTTAAAGAAATTTGTGATATTTTAGCAACCAAAAGAGCAACTAACAAAAGCTCTAATGTTGATTTAAATAAAAAAAATGAAATTTTAGAAAAAATCAATGCAAAAATGTTTGTATTAAAAGAACTTGCTAAAAATTACAGTGATAATTATAAATATTATAATTTTCTTACTCTTGGTGCTAGTGAAATGAGTAGTGGTAGCGGGGTTAATCTTTTAAGTATACATGCTAGTAAGGGGCTCGAGTTTGAGCTTGTATTTGTAATTGATCTTGCACAAGGAAGATTTCCTAATCAAAAACTCATGAGTATGGGTGGAAGTTTGGAAGAAGAAAGAAGGCTTTTTTATGTAGCAGTAACTAGAGCTAAGGATACTTTATACTTAAGCTATGCAAAATATGACAAGATTAAAAAAAGCAATTATCAACCCTCGTGTTTTCTAATCGAAGCAGGTATGTGCAAAGAAGAACAAAAATAAGACTTTATTAATCTTTTTATATTATGATTAATAAAAATCATTCAAGGAGAAAAAATGAATAGTGTATTATTCAAAGGAAATAAAGTAAATCTAAAAGGAAACAACATCCAAGTTGGCGATATGGCTCCAAATATCACCTTAAAAGCTAAAGATCTTTCAGGTGTTGAAATTGCCCCAAAAGGCAAAACTCAAATTATTATCAGCGTGCCAAGCCTTGATACTCCAGTATGTGCAACTGAAGCTAGAGAATTTAATAAAAAAGCAGCAGCAAGTGGTGTAGAAGTAATCGTAGTTAGCATGGACTTACCATTTGCTATGGGTCGTTTTTGCTCAACTGAAGGTATAGATAATTTAACTGTTGCAAGTGATTTTGTTTCTAAAGAATTTGGTGAAAAATATGGTGTTTTAATGGCTGATGGTCCACTTGAAGGAATTTTAGCTAGAGCAGTGTTTATAGTTAAAGATGGTGTGGTTGCTTATAAAGAATTAGTAAATGAAGTAACAGAACTTCCAAATATGCAAGCTCTAGAAAGCTTCTTTAGTCAAAGTTGTGGATGTGGTGGTTGTGGTTGCCACTAAAATTTAAAAGCCTTTTATAGGCTTTTAAAACTTAAAAACATGGAAAATTTTCTTTCTCGTTTTGAAATAGAAAAACAAGATCTCAAACTTATACAAGAGCACTTACAAATAATAAACATTGAAAAAGACTTTAAGGTCAATGATAAATGTTTAGGATTTATAAAAATTTTAAAAGGCGAGCTTAGAGCTTTTATTCTAACTCCAAATGCAAAAGAAATAACACTTTTTCACCTTAAAGAAAATGATGAATGCGTTATTTGCTCTGAGTGTAATATGGATGGTATATCTTATGATGTTTTTATACAAAGTACCCAAAATACAAGTATAGCCATCATCCCCTCATCAATTTTTCAAATTTTAAAAGAAAAATACCCAAAAATTAATAATTATGTTTTAAGTTTAATCACCAAGCGTTTTAATACCTTAATCAAAGTTTTAGAACAAGCTTTATTTATGCCTTTATCTTCTAGAATTTGTGATTTTTTAAAAGAAAATGCTAGTAATAATACTTTAAAAATTACCCATGAAACTTTAGCTAATCACTTAGGAAGCGCTAGAGAAGCTGTTTCAAGAATTTTAAAAGAATTAGAAAAAGAAGGTAAAATCAAACTTGAAAGATCTAAAATAATACTAATTTCTTTGTAACTTTATCACGGAAATACTTTTAAAATTTATTTATAATATCAACAAAAAGGAGAAATTATGAGTAAATTAGAAAGAGTGCTTAGAATAGCTTTAGCCATAGTGGCATTTTCTTTAGGAGTTTATTTTTCAACTTGGTGGGGATTATTGGGTTTAATTCCTTTATTAACAGGTATTTTTGCTGTTTGTCCTATAAGAGTGCTTAGTGGAAAACAAGCTTGTCCACTTGGGGTTTGCCCTATTTCTAAAAAGAAAAACTAGGAATGATTTGCTAGTTTTTCTAGCTTTGGTGTAATGACAAATCTACAATAAGCTTGGCTGGGATTATTTTTAAAATATTTTTGATGATAATCCTCAGCCTTATAAAATTTTTCTAATTTTAAAACTTGCGTAACTATAGCTTTAGTGTAATATTTTTGTACTTTTTGTAAAAAATTGCTAATAATTTTTAACTCCTCATTAGTTTGATAAAAAATAACTGATCTATATTGTATCCCCTCATCAACACCTTGTTTATCTAGGCTTGTTGGATCATGCATTTTGAGAAAAATTTCTAAGATTTTTTCTAATGAAATTTGTTTTTCATTATAAATTATCTTAGCTACTTCTATATTCCCATCACCATTTATCACGCTTTCATAACTTGGATTTGGCTTGCCACCGCTATAACCTACTTCTGTATAAACTACGCCTTTAATTTCATCAAACACAGCTTGAGTACACCAAAAACAACCCGCACCTAAGATAATTTCTTTATTTGTCATTATTTTCTAAATCCTCATTTTCTTTTAAAACAAGTTGCATAAGATAAAGTTCTTCTCCATCTATGATTTTTAGATCTTTATCTTCGCATTTTGGGCACCAAAAGATATTATTTTCAAGCACTCCGCTAAAATGGCATTTTTGACATTCAACTACTACTTCTTGAATATGCATAATAAATTTAGCATTCTTACACAAAGGACTATTTTCTTTAAAAGTTTCAAAGCTTCTTTGTAAAAGTGGAGGTTCAACCCCGCTTAAGCGCCCTATTTTAACATGCACTTCTTCAATAACTTTTCCTTGAGCATATTCTTCGCAAAGCTCTAGTAATGATTCTGTAATACTTAACTCATGCATTAGCAAATTCTTGGCAAAAGTTCGCCTTTTGGAGCCTCTAAAATGCGTTTTGCTCCATAAGCATTTTCTAAAACCACTCTTGTTTTTTCATTAGCTGTGATTTCACCTATAATGGCTGCATTAGCATTAAATTGTTTTAAAATCTCTAATACTTTTTGCTCATCTTTTTTATCTACACAAATAATAAAAGTTCCTTCATTTGCAAGTTCATAAGGCTCATACCCAAAAAGCTCACAAACCCCTAAAACTTCGTCACAAACTGGAATTTTTTCTTCGTATATTAAAAGCTCTAAATTACTCAATTTAGACCATTCATTTAAAACCGCACTAAGCCCACCACGCGTAGCATCACGCATTGCTTTTATAGAAATATCTGCATTTAAAAGCGCTAAAACTTCATCTTTTAAGCTTTTGCAATCACTTTGGATATTTGCCTCTAAATTATTTCTTTCAACCAAAACTGCACAACCATGAGCTCCAATATCCCTTGAAACTAAGATGCTACAACCACTTTTTAAGTCTTTGGTATTGATTTTTTGTATATTTTTACCTATACATGAAGTGTTAATATATATTTCATCGCCTTTATTTTTAGGAACAACTTTAGTATCCCCGCAAACTAGTTTTACTCCCGCTTTATCGCATTCTTCTTTTATAGATTTTAGTATAATTTTTAACTTTTCTATCTCAAAACCCTCTTCTAAAATCAAAGCTAGCGATAAATATAGCGGTTTTGCTCCTACCATTAATACATCATTTACGCTACCGCAAACTGCTAATTTTCCTATATTTATATCTTTTAAAAAGATAGGATTTAGTACAAAAGAATCGGTGCTAAAAGCTAAATCATCTAAAATAGCAGCGTCATTTGCTTCTTTTAAAACATCATTTTCAAAAATAGAAAAAATTTCATTTATCAAAGCATTCATTTCTTCGCCACCACCACCGTGGGCTAGAGTAATTTGTTTCATTTTATGCCTTATCTTGATAGTATTTATAATAAGCCGCACAAGCTCCTTCACTAGAAACCATACAACTACCTATAGGATTTTTTGGAGTGCAAGCTTTTGCAAACACCTTACAATCATAAGGCTTAGCTAAGCCTCTTAAAATTTGACCACAAATACAAGCTTTACTCTCATCTTTACTTTGCACTTTACAATCAAACACTTTGCTAACATCTAAGTGCGCAAATTCATCTTTTAAACAAAGCCCACCATTTACAATCACTCCAAGACCTCTAAATTCAAAATCACAAGGTTTAAAGTATTTTTCCACTAAAGCCTTAGCTTTTAAATTTCCCTCTTTGCTAACCACTCTGTGATATTCATTATAAACTTCAAAAGTATTTGCATTCATTTGCTCTACTATATTTAACACACTAAGCATTATATCAACTGGCTCAAAACCACTCACTGCTATAGGAGTTTTGTATTTTTTAGCAATAGGTTCATAAATGTTTGATCCTGTGATAACACTTACATGAGAAGGTCCTAAAAAGGCATCAATTATTACATTTTTATCTTGCATGATAGTTTCTACTGCGGGTGGAACTAATACATGATTGATATGAAAAAATAAATTTTTTAAATTTAAGGCTATACTTTTTTCTATAATCACCCCACTCATAGGTGTAGTTGTCTCAAAACCTATGGCAAAAAAGATTATATTTTTTTCAGGATTTTTTATGGCTATATCTATCACATCCAAAGGTGTATAAAGTGCTCTAATATCAGCTCCTTTGGCTCTAAGATCAATTAAGCTTTCATAACTTCCTGGCACTTTAAGCATATCGCCTAATACACAAAAGATAGTATTTGGCATACTTGCAAGCTTTAAAGCCACATCAATACGCTCTCTTGGCATAACACACACGGGACAGCCTGGGCCATGAACAAAATTAATTTCTTTTGGTAATAAATCAGGCAAACCAAATTTCATAATACTATGCGTATGTCCACCGCAAATTTCCATGATATTAATAGGCTTAGTAATTTTAGAAGCAATAAGTTCTTTTAGGGCTAAAATTCTTTCTTTATCTCTAAAATCATTAATTAAATCCATTTTTTAGCCCCATATCGCCTTCATTTTCATCGATTTGCCCATTTTGCATTTTCTCTGCTATATCTGTATAAATTTTTAAACTCTCTTGTGCAGCTTGAGTGTCGATTTTTTCCATAGCAAAACCCACATGTATAAGCACATAATCGCCTACCTTTAAAGGCTCGCTTATCAAGTCTAAACTCACCCTTCTTTTAACCCCTAAAGTTTCTACTATGGCTGAATTTAGCTCATCAATTTCTAAAATTTTAGAAGGTATAGAAAGACACATTAGTTAAGCTCCTTTTTCATTTTTAGATAATTTATCCAAAGATCAAACCCTGTTTTTGTTTTGCTATCTAAAATCATAATATCTATTTTAGGATTTAGCCTTTTAGCAGCCATAGAAGCTGCTTTAAAATCAAAGTCAAAATGCTGAGCTAAATCGGCTTTAGTAATGACTAATAAATCAGCCTTTCTAAACATCACTGGATATTTTTCTACCTTATCGCTACCTTCTGTTACTGAAAGTAAAACTACACTTAAATGCTCGCCTAAATCATAACTTGCAGGACATACTAAATTTCCCACATTTTCAACAAATACTATATCAAGCTCACTAAGTTTGAAATGATGTAAAGCTTCATGCACCATAAAGGCATCTAAATGGCAAGTTTGTCCTGTGGTGATTTGATGAGCTAAGCCTCCTGCTTTGATAATGCGATTTGCATCATTATTAGTTTCTAAATCCCCTTCAACTACGGCTATTTTTAAATCATCTTTTAAAGTTTTTATAGTTTCTTCTAAAAGTGTTGTTTTACCGCTTCCTGGAGAACTCATTAGATTAATACAAAGAGTATTATACTCATTAAAATGCTCTCTATTATGAGCTGCTTGATGATCATTTTTTGATAAAATTTTACTAATAACATTAATAGTTTTTTCATCTTTTAAAGCTGGATTTTCATGATGGTGATCATGATGATGTTCATGTCCATTAATAGAACAGCCACAATCTTTACACATAATCTTTCCTTTATATTTTTATTTTATTGTATATAAAAAAGTATTAAAAAAATATGAGTTTTATTAAGTTTTTAAAGATAAATAATGCACAAGCTGCCCAAGCGCAATAGAGCTATCATTGCAAGGAAATTGTAAAGAAGTTTTATAAGTGAATTTTTTTCGATCTAAAATTTCAAGTAAGGTTTTATTTTGAAATACCCCACCACACAAAAGCACTTCTTCTTTAAAATCTTTTGAATATTCTATAATTAAATTTGCAATGCCATTAAGCAAACCTGTGCTAATTTTAACCTTATCTTTATCTTCTAAAGCTTGTAAAAAAGCATTTTTAAAGCAAATTTCTTTTTCTTTAATTTCAAATTTGTAACTATAATCAAGATTTTTATCATAATATTTTTCCATCAAAAGTCCAATTTGTGCTTCATAATCAAGCTTTTGTATATCAAAAGCAAAAGCGCCAAAAGCATCAATGATCCTGCCAAGAGAACTCGTATATAAAGAGCTTTGAGTGTGAATTTTTTTAAGATTGTTTAATTTTACTTGAGAAAATTTAGCTAAAAACTCGCTAGCTTTGTTTTCCAAATTAAAATCAAAAATCAAAGCTAAAGCTAAATTTGTGATATTTTTAATATCTGCATTAATTAGTTTGAAATTTTTAAAATGATTTAACCTTTCATAGTTTTTTAAATTCGCTCTAAAAATCTCACCACCCCAAATTTTTCCATCATTTCCATAACCTGTTCCATCAAAAACAAAAGCTAAAACATCATTTTTGTAAATTTTGTGTTCAAATAAACAAGCACACAAATGTGCATAGTGATGTTGCACGCGAAAATTTTTATCATCTTTAAATTCTTTTACATAGTTAAATTGTGGGTGTTTATCGCTTAAAATCTGATCAAAATTTAGTTTATAAGAGTTTTGAAAGAAAGTTAAAATTTTAAAAAATCTCTCTTGTATGTCTAAACTTTTCATATCGCCTATATAAGGAGAAATGAAAATTTGATTTTTAAAAAAACAAGCAAATTCATTTTTTAATTCACTTCCTAGAGCTAGAATATTTTCTTTTACATTAAAAATATCTGCTGTATTGATATAAAGTGGATTAAGGCCTCTTGAAGTCCTTAAAAACATAATTTTTTCGCTAATAACTTGAGCAATACTATCATCGCTTGAGTTGTGTATTGTTCTATCATAATCAAGATAAAAATCAAATACATCACTAAGTTGCTCTAAAAGTTTTGTTTCTTCATAAATAATGCTTTGTGAACTTAAATTAGCACTTGTTGCAATGATAGGTTTTTTAAAATGTTCAAAAAGCATTAAATGTGTTCCCATATAAGCTAACATAATACCTATTTTATTGGTATCTGATGCTAAGCTTTTATGGATATTTTTGCTATTTAAAATAACTATGGGTTTTAAATTTGAAGTTAAAAGTTTTGCTTCAGCTTCATTAATAAAAGCTAATTCTTGAGCCATTTTAAGATCTTTTACCATGATAGCAAAAGGCTTTTTAGGGCGATTTTTGCGTATTCTAAGTTCATTTATAGCATTTTCATTTGTACTATCACAAATTAAATGAAACCCACCCATACCTTTAAAAGCTATGATTTTACCTTCTTCTAAAAGCTTTGCAAGCAAAATAAAAGCTTTTTCATCTTTGGCTAAAATATTTTGATTTTTATCTTTTAAAAAAATAGTAATTTTACATTTTGGGCATGAGAGTGGTTGGGCATGAAAACGACGATTAGTAGGATCTTCATACTCGCTTTGACAAAAAGAACACATTTTAAACTCATCCATAGTCGTATTAACTCTATCATATGGAAGTTTTTTTATAATAGAAAATCTTGGCCCACAATTTGTACAAGTGATGAAAGGATATTTAAAACGCGGATTTTTCTCATCATAAAATTCATTATAACAATCCTCACAAAGAGCAAAATCACTTAAAATCGGGCTAAATTTTTCACTATCTTGTGAAGTACTTATACTAAATTCATTATAAGTTTTTTGAAGTTTTTTATAAGAAAAGCTAAAATCATCTATCCTAGCTAAAGGTGGTAAATTAGCAAAAAGTTTTTCTTTAAAAATTTCTAATTCATCATTACTACACTCAAGGATTATAACAACACCTAAGCTATTATTATAAACTTCACCTTTTAAATTAAGCTCTTTGGCTATATTAAAAACAAAAGGACGAAAGCCAACGCCTTGCACTAGCCCTTTAATATGAATTTCATATCCAAAGTGGGACATCACTTAACTTAAAAAATGGTATGTGTTTAAATACATTTTTACTAAGGCTTTTGTGCTCAAACAAACTTCCACTAAGCACAGCACAATCAACTTGTTCTTTAGCCTTTAAATCATCAAATAAATCTCTTAAAAAATACGCCAAACTCTCAACAACGCCTAAGGCTATGATTTGATTTTCTACTCCAGCAAGCTTAAAACTCATCGCGCTTCTTAAGGTCTTAGTATAGTCAAATTCTTTTTGCTCATTAAGCTTAAAGTCTATCCTAACGCCTTTTGCCATTTTACTCTCATCCGCTAAGGCCAAAAGCGCTAATGCTGCTTTTTTCTCGTCTTCACCAAGCTCTAAAATCATCCCTACCATACCAAAAAGATTAAAAAAATTATTGGCCATGTTTAGTTCTTTTCGCACTAGGGTAAATTCTTTTTCATAATTAGCTAATAATCTCTTAGCAACATCATCTTGACTTATAGTTTCATAAAACTCATCAAAGCTTTTTGGTAAATTTAGTTTTAAAAGATTGATTTCTTTATCGAGTAAAATAATATCATCATTTCTTTTACTAAGTTCTAAAAGCAAAGGCTTTTTTTCTTTAAAATCAGACAATATACAAGAAATTCTTGCAAAATTTTTATCTTCTTTTTGAAAAATCAAATTTTTAAACTCAGGTAAAATATAATCATAACCCCTGCAAACTACTAGCTCATTTTCGATTAAAGCCACTTCAAAATCATCCTCAAAATGTTCTAGCTTTTTAAAATTTAAAAACTTAATTCCTTCTTTTTCAAGCTCAAAACATAAGGCAAACAAGAAAAGATTATCGTATATTTTTATTTTAAAATACTCATGATTTAATTGATGATTTTGTCTAAAAATAGCATTAAATTTAAGTTTCATTAGAGGCTTTTCAACCCCTGCTAAGATTTTAAACTGCTCGTTATTACAAGAAAAAAATGCATTGATATGCTTTGGATCACTTGGCATTAAAAAATCATCTAATGCTTCATTAAAAATTTCAAAAGCATATATTCCTTTTGAGCTTTTAAAATATATTTTTTCTTTGTTTTTTAATTTTTCTAAGGCTTTTTTTAAATTATCGCAGAAATTTTCTTTAGTGATTTTTATAAAATCTTCTTCTATCTTAAACTCTTCTTCTACAAAAACACCCCATTCATTTTCTAAAAGCTCGCCATTAGTATAAGCATTTGCATTAAGTCTTGTTAAAAAGCTTCTTTTAGTGAAGTTTTTTTCTTTTTTTATAGGTGTAAAATCTTCTTCTATAACTTTTAAGTCGAATTTGTTTAAAAAAACACTGTGGCTGATATTTTCTAAATTAGAACAAAAGGCTTGAATTTCATCTTTTTCGCCTTTAACTTTAATAATGATTTTTTCATCTTTTTGCTCATAATTATACACATAATCTTTAGCATAATAAGCTAACAAATACTCAAAAATATCGTTTTTAGATTTATAATCAAAAGTAATTTCTAAAAGCAAGTTTAAAACCTTAAAATTAAATTTTTAAAGCATAAATATAACAATTTTAATTCTAAGGAAAGCTTAAACAAGCTATCTAAAATATAGATAGCTTGTTATTTTAGTAGTTAAATTCAGAACCGATAGCGATTTTTTGAATTTCTTTTTTATTTTCAAGTTTTAAAAGTGGAGCATTTTTATCCATACCTAAAACTTTTGCTTTTTTGCCATCAAGTAATAACGCAACACCTTCTGGTAAAGCATAAACAACTACTTTAGGATTAACAATCAAAAACTCTTCAAGTCTTTCTTCACGGCTTTCACCATTGTGTCCTACTGGTTTGCCTGAGATAAAATGTGGGTTGATTTGATGAGGGAAGATATTAAAAGTATTGAATGATTTTGGTTCAACTATAGGCATATCATTAGTTGTCATCATAGTTGCACCTGCTACGTTTGAGCCTGCTGACCAACCAACATAAGGCACACCTTCACTTACTCTTTTTGCAATGAGTTCTACTAGGTTATTATTATAAAGTTGATTTACAAGTTCAAAAGTATTTCCGCCTCCTACAAAAATCGCATCAGCACTTTTAACAATATCAACAGCATTACCCCTATGTACACTAATTATTTGAAGTCCTAAACTTTCTAAAGCTTTAGCAACTTGTGCTTCATATTGCTCATAAGTTTTTCTAACACCTGCATAAGGTATAAAAGCTACTTTTTTACCTTTTAAGTTGTTTTTTTCAACAAATTCTTTAAGCCAAGGTAAAGCATGATTTAAATATCCAGTATCTTTATAACCTGAACTTGAGAGCAACAAAGCTTTTTGTTTATCTTTTGGGAAATTAACTACATCATTAGCATTTAAAGCTACCCCGCTAAAAAGCATAGCAGCTAAACCAATAGCACCTACTTTCAATAAACTTCTTCTTTTCATTGTTTCTCCTTTAAAGAAATATTTAAAAACTATTTATTTTAATAAATAATTATTTAAAATAAAATAAATTTTTATTAATAAATAAAACTTTTTAAAAGAGCTTCACATGCTTTATAATCAGGCATTAATTTATATAAAAAATCATAAAATTCTTTTTGATGATGTGGATAAATTAAATGTGTAAGTTCATGCAAAATCACATATTCTATAGCTTTTATAGGCTTTTGCATAAGTTTTAAATTTAAGTTTATGTATGCTTTTTGATGATTGCAAGAACCCCATCTTGAAATCATTTCCTTAATACAAATTCTTTGCACCTTTCTTTCAAAAGCAAATTCCCATTTTTTTATATAAAACTCAAAAATCACTCTAGCACTACGCCTTAAGAAAAGATCTAAGGCTTTTTGATTTTTTGCAAAGATTTTACCTTTTTTAATAAATACTTTTTTATAATTTTCATCAAAGACTAACTTGTATTTTCTACCTAAAAAATATAGCTCATCACTTGCTATAACTACCCTTTTTAAAGAAAGTTCTTTTTCTTTGGCTCTAATCCAACTTTCATTTTTTTCTAAAAATCTTAAAACATCTCTTTGCTCATAATATAGCGGTATGCTAAGCTTGAAATTTAAATCTCTATCTATCCTAAGTCTTAGATATTTAAGTTTTTTCTTTTCAAAAGCAAAACAAAATTCTTTAAATTCTAAAATTCCTTTTATACTAGAGCTTTGCCTTGCCATTTTTTACTTTTCCATCTATATGAATTTACAATACCACGTAAAAACTCATCCGCACAAAAACCTATCCAAACTCCTAAAATTCCAAGCCCAACATAAAAACAAAGCACATAACCAACCGGTAAAGAAACCCCAAGCATAAACACCACTCCACTTAAAAACGGAAACCTCGCATCGCCTGTTGCTCTTAGTGAATTTACCATGACTATATTAAAAGTTCTTGAAATTTCTAAAAAAATAGAAAGAGTAAAAAGTGGTATCATAAGCTCTTTTAAACTTTCCTCAAGTTTTACTACACCCATAGTAAAATCTTGCAAAACATAATTAAGTAAAGCCACAAAAGCACTTGCTACCACGCTAAAATACAAAGCTATCCAAGTATGTTTATAAGCTACATTTAAGTATTTTGCGCCAACTAATTTACCTATGATAATCTCATTTGCCACACTTATAGCTTGCCCTACTAACATAATAAGTAAAGAAATTTGAAAATAAATCGTTTGAACACTTAAGTTTTCTTTACCTAAACTTGCTACAAAAGCAAAAGCTATGGTGTATTGTATAAACCATATTAAATTTTCACCAGCAGCAAACCCACCGATATTTAAAATCTTTTTAAGTACAGTTTTTTCAAGGCTTACCATCTCTTTAATTTTAAGATAAATTTTAAGTTTAAAACTAAGTATTGCCACTAGCATACCAAAAGCTACTAAACGTCCTAATATATTGCTAAGCCCTACTCCAAAAAGCTCTAATTTGGTAAAATGTAACACATAAAAATTTCCTATAAATATCACAACATTCATCAATAAGGTTGTAAACATAACCCAATAAGCCATATTATACACCCTAATAATAGCGGCCAAAACTATACCCATAGCATCAAAAAACAAACAAATTCCAAGCATATGCAAGTAAATTTCACTGTCTTTTAAAAGTTCATTTGGAATTTGTAAAAGGTAAAGCAAAAACTCTCCATGCCATAAAATCAAACTTCCACACACAAGTCCGATTAAGCCATTTAAAAATAAACTTTGATGGATTACTTTTCTAGCTAAAGTATAATTTTTAGCTCCTAAAGCTTGAGCAATCACCACACTACAACCCACACTTAAAAAACTAAAAATAATAATAAATAAATCTGCTACTTGATTACCTGCACCCATAGCTCCAACTAAAAAATTAGAATACTGCGAAACCATAACGGTATTGATAATCAATGAAAAATATCTTAAAAACATTTCAAGTAGTATAGGCATACTAAGATGCTTGAGTGAAAGTTGTTTGCTGGCCATAAATACTCTTTTTGATAATAATTTTTGAAAGTAAAAGTAATTTTACTTAAAAATTGCTTTTTTAAAGATAAATATATTTTTAATTATACTGATTTTAAGAATAAACAAATATATTTTAGAAATTTTGATTAATTACATCATCAAAATTTCTAAATAAACAAAAATTACCCAAAAGCTCCGTTTAAATAAGCTTTTGTTTTTTCTTCTTTGGGATTTTCAAAAAATTCCCTACTCTCTCCAAATTCTACAAGTTCTCCTAAATAAAAAAACGCAGTATAATCAGCCACGCGCTTAGCTTGTTGCATGTTATGTGTTACCATGATCATGGAAAGATTATGACTTAATTCTTTGATAAGCTCTTCTATAACACTTAAAGATATAGGATCAAGTGCAGAAGTTGGTTCATCTAAAAGTAATAATTTTGGCTTTATAGCTAAAGCTCTTGCAATACAAAGGCGTTGTTGCTGACCACCTGAAAGTGCTAGAGCATTTTGTTTTAGTTTATCTTTAACCTCTTCAAAAAGACCAACCTTTTTAAGACAATCTTCCACTAATGCATCTTCTTCATCTTTGTTTTTGATCATCCCATGGAGTTTTGGAGCATAAGAAATATTATCATAAATACTTTTTACAAAAACATTAGGTTGTTGAAATACCATTCCAACTTTTTTTCTAAGCACAACTAAATCTTGATTTTTAACATCTTTTCCACCAATCTCAACAAGACCATCGATTTTTGCTATTTTATCATTCATCCTATTAAAACAACGCAAAAATGTGGATTTTCCACAGCCTGAAGCACCTATTAAAGCTGTTATTTTATTTTTTTGAATTTCCATATTAATATCAAATAAAGCTTGTTTTTTACCATAAAATAAATTTAAATTTGTTGTTTTTGCTATCATTTTAATTTTCCTTGAAAATATCTTCTTAAAAGTATTGCTGCTAAATTTAAAATCACCAAAAGAGATAAAAGCACTATAATCCCTGCTGCTGTTCTTTCTAAAAATGCACGCTCTGGCATAGCTGACCATGAAAAAATTTGAGCAGGCAAAACACTTGTTGGCGCAAAAATTGAGTTTGCTACATCAGGTATAAAAGCTATCATACCTATAATCATTAAAGGTGCAGTTTCGCCAATAGCCCCTGCTAAAGTTAAAATAGAACCTGTTAAAATCATAGGCATTGCCAAAGGCAGCATAATACCTTTTATCATTTGAATTTTAGTCATACCTAAAGCATATGCTGCATTTTTCATATTAATATCCACACTTTTTAAGGCAGCTTTAGTTGATACAATAATAATAGGTAAACTCATAATAGCTAAAGTAAGTCCCCCGACTAAAGCACTAGAACGAGGCATGCCAAAAAGATTAATAAACACTCCAAGACCTAAAAGTCCAAATAAAATACTAGGAATACTAGCTAAATTATTTATACATACTTCTATAAAATGCGTAAATACATTTTGCGGAGCAAATTCTTCTAAATAAATAGCCGCTCCAACTCCTATCGGGATACTCACAGCCATACATACTAACATCACAAGCAAAGTTCCAACCACAGAAGCAAAGATTCCTGAATTTTCAGGTGATTTAGAGTCTCCATTAAGGAAAAAATTCGTATTAAAACTTAGCTTAATTTCTTGTTTTTGAACTAATTCATCAACTAAAGCCTTTTGTTCATCACTTAATTTATTGTAGTTTTTTTTCATATATTGATCAACTTCAGAATTTGCTAAAAGCCAAGATTTTTCTTTGATTTGACCTGTTCTTATTTTCCTTTGTTCAGCGCGCGATAAAAGCTCATACGAAGGGCTATTTCTATCAGTATGGGCATAAATATAAGTTTGCTTAAAAGCTCCTATCCCAAGATACCCCACACTTGATAAAAAAATACAAAGAAAAATAAGGTTTACATAAAGTCCCATTTTACAGAATCTTTTGAAATTTTTTGAAGCTTTTTTTCTTTGTTTAAAAAGTTTTTTCATAAATTTTTCCTTTTATGGAAGCGATTTATCAAATAAACGCTAAAAATATTAATGATTAATGTAATAATAAAAAGCACAAGCCCTAAAGAAAATGCACTTAAAGCTAAAGAACTATCAAAAGCTTGATCACCGCTTAATGCTTCTACTATTTTTACAGTCACTGTTGTCATATCTTCTAAAAAATTCATAGTTAAATTTGGACGCAATGAAGCAGCCATAACAACAATTCACTCAAGATTTAAATTTAGCAATACCCCATCTTGTCGTGATTGTCATGCTCAAAAAGGTAAAGGCATTAGAGTTGATATTGCAGCAAGTAAAAACTTAATCAATCAAAAATGCGCAACTTGCCATGAAAAAGCAAGCAATGCTTTAGCAAAAAGCGCTCATGGAGTGCAAGAGTTCTTACCTGCTCAAGATATACAAAAGAAAAAAGAAAAACCATCTTGTGCGACTTGTCACTCTATTCATGTTACCCCAAAACATTCAGGAATTTATTCACAAAAACAATTAGTCGATCAAAAGTGCGCACAATGCCATAAACAAAAAAGCACAACTTTTCATATGACTTTCCATGGTAAAGGTATGGTATTAAGCACACCAGGTGACACTCCAAGTGTTGCTACTTGTTCTGATTGTCATGGTAAACACAATATATTAAAATCAAGCGAAAGAAACTCAACCCTCTCGCTAATAAACCGTGTTCAAACTTGTAAATCATGCCATCCAAATGCAAATGAAAATTTCGTAAATTGGATGGCACATGCTGATCATAGCGATGGTGAAAAATATCCTGGGTTACATGGTGCTTATATATTCATGACTATTTTGGTGATTTCTGTATTTGTTTTCTTTGGAGCCCATACTATACTTTGGTGCTTGCGTTTAATTGCTATGCGTATAAAATATCCTAAAGAATGGAAAGAAGCAAGAAAAGCAGCACATGAAGATAAAGTAAGAGTAAGAAGATTTAGTACTTTCCATAGAATTCAACATTTCTTTATGGCAGCTAGCTTTTTGGGTCTTGCTTTCTCAGGCTTACCACAAAAATTCTATGATTCAGCGTGGGCTAAACCTATGATTGATTTAATGGGTGGAGATATCATTAATGCAGCAACCATACATCATATTTCAGCTATAGTAATGTTTGCAGTATTTTTCTCTCACATTGGAGAAATCATCATTGTAAATTGGAAACGCCGTGATGTAGCAAGAGATCCAATCACTGGTAAAATAAGCTTTATGAAAGTTTTAAAAGCTACTTTTGGTCCTGATTCTTTAATGCCAAATTGGCAAGATTTTAAAGATATGAAAGATCATTTTAAATGGTTTTTTGGTTTTGGACCAAGACCGCAATTTGACCGCTGGACTTATTGGGAAAAATTTGATTATTTAGCAGTATTTTGGGGTATGTTTATCATTGGTATTTCAGGGCTTATTTTATGGTTTCCTGCTTTCTTTGGTAAATTTTTACCAGGTGAAGCAATCAACTTAGCAACCCTACTTCACTCTGATGAAGCTTTACTTGCTACAGGATTTATTTTTGCAATTCACTTCTTTAATACACATTTTAGAGCAGATCGCTTCCCTATGGATATGGTGATTTTCTCAGGAAGTATTAGTGAAGAAGAGATTAAACAAGAAAGAGGCGTATGGTATAAACGCTTAAAAGAAAGTGGAAAATTAAGCACTTTATATGAAAATAAAAGTAACTTCAAAGCATATCAATGGCTAGCTAAACTTGCAGGATTTGCAATGCTAATCACTGGTTTGGTATTTTTATTTTTAATGCTTTATACTTTCTTTAACACTATCTTATAACCTTATTCGCTATAATAGCGAATAAGGACTTTTCCTAACTTTTTCAAGGATTTTAAATGTTTAAAACAATACTCACACTTAGTTTTTTAAGTATTTTTTTTACAGCTTGTTCTAATGAAGAAAAACTTGATTCTAATTTAATCTCAAGTGGCACACAATTTTCTAAAGAAAATTTGCAAAAAGCAAATGATTTAGATAAAAAATCTTATGAAGAAATAGCTCATTTATTTAAAGATAATACAAATATAAAAAGTGATGATAAAAATATTTTAATCATTTTCAGCGCAAATCATTGTCTTTATTGTGATAAATTAAAAGAAGAAATTAAAAATGATAAAAAAATACAAGAACTTATAAAAGAAAAATACAGCTCATATTATATAAATATAAGCTATAAAAAAATTCATACATTTTATAAAAATCACAAAAGCGACTTAAGTACAGCCGAACTTTCTAGTATTTATGATATAGTAGCCACCCCTACTATTGTAATTTTAAACAAAAACAGCCAAACTTTGCTAAATTATCCTGGTTTTATTAGCGCAAAAAGATTAAGCGCTACAATGGAGTTTTTAAACCAAAAAGAAAATCAAAATTTAGACGAAGCAACCATAGCACAAAAACTTATACATTTTTATAAAGAAAATAATATTTAAAGGTTAAAAATGCAGTATTTTTTTTCTTTTGCAATGAGTTTTTTACTAATGAGCATATATGCTATAGCTTGTGCTGTAGCAACTTTCATAGAAAATGATTTTGGTATTAGCGCGGCTAAAGCTTTAATTTATAATAATGCTTGGTTTGATATGTTGCATTTATTACTAGGTTTAAATTTAATCGGAGTGATATTTTATAATAAGCTTTTTCAAAAGAAAAAATACTCTATCTTGCTTTTACACTTATCTTTTATAGTGATTTTAATCGGTGCTGGACTTACTAGATATTTTGGCTTAGAAGGTGGAATGCATATAAGAGAAAATCAAAGCTCTAGCACCATAGTTACTAGAGAAGAATTTATAAAAATTACTGATTTTGATACTAATGCTAGTTTTGAATTTCCTATTAGCTTTACCCCGCTAACTCAAAAGCATTTTGAAAAAACTATAGACTTAAATGGCGAAAAATTAATCATAAGTTCTATCAAATATATTCCACAAAAAGATTCTATCACACCTGCTAGCTTAAAATTAAATATTACTTATCAAAAAGCAAATACGCAAATAACCTTAAATCCAAATTTTACAAACAAACAAGCAGTGCATTTTAACCTACAAAGAAAAGATTTTACTATCAATTGGGGGCCAAGAGAAATTAAACTTCCTTTTGCGTTACACTTAAAAGATTTTATACTAGAGCGTTATTTAGGCTCTATGAGTCCATCTTCTTATACTTCAAAAATTCAAATTATAGATGAGCAAAATAACATTAACTTAGATTATGATATTTTTATGAATAATGTTCTTGATTATGGTGGATATAGATTTTTTCAAAGCTCTTATGATCAAGACGAGAAAGGCACTATACTCTCAGTCAATAAAGATCCTGGTAAAATCCCTACTTATATAGGTTATACTTTATTGATTTTAGGATTTTTATGGGTTTTATTTGATAAAAACTCAAGATTTTATCGTTTAAGCATTTATTTAAAAAAAGGTCAAAGTTTTGTATTGTTTATTTTGCTTTTTGCAAACTTACAAACTCCACTTTTTGCACAAGAAAATAAAAATGAAATTTTAAATTTAATCTCAAATTTGCAAAAAAATTCCTATGAACATTCTTTAAATTTTGCAAGATTACTTGCGCAAGATCATAATGGTAGAATCAAACCTTTAGATACTTTGGCAATGGAGTTTGTTTATAAAATCACTCAAAAAGAAAAATTTTTAAATCTTCACTATGATCAAATTTTTCTAGCAATGATGATTTATCCTAAAGAATTTAGAAAAATCAAAATGATAGCTACAAAAACAGGCAAGCTAAGAGAATTAATAGGCACAGATATAAATGAAAAATACATAGCATTTGATGATGTGTTTGATAATGGGATATATAAGCTTAGCAATTATGTTGAGGAAGCTAATCGCAAAAAGCCCTCACTAAGAACTAGCTTTGATAAAGATTTGCTAGCTTTAGATGAAAAAATAAATCATGCATATTATATTTATAGTGGTCAAGCTTTAACTATTTTTCCTGATATTAATGAGCAAAGTTTAAAATGGTACTCACCGGTACAAATTTTACCTTTTGCAAAAGAAGATGTAGAACGTTTGCAAATGCTTTTAGTTAGCTATTTTTTACAAGTTCGCAATGGTATTGAAAATAATCAATGGCAAGATGCAAATGAAATTTTACAATCTTTAAAAGACTTTCAAAATCATTATGGAAGCAATGTTTTACCGCCAAAAGAAAGATTAGATCTTGAAATGTTGCTTAATCATTATAATATCTTTGATAATCTAACTTTTGTTTATATTAGCTTTGCATTAGTATTTTTCTTCTTAAGTTTTTATACTATATTAAAAAATATTTCTTTATCTGCCTTTGTATATAGATTTTTTTACATCATTTTAAGCATATGTGTAATCATACATGCACTAGCTTTAATCATTCGTTGGTATGTAGGTGGGCACGCTCCTTGGAGTAATGCTTATGAAAGTATGATTTACATAGCTTTTGCTTGTGCGATAAGTGCTGTGATATTTTTTAGAAAATCACTCTTAGCCTTATGTGGTGCGAGCTTTTTAGCAGGTATTTCACTTTTTGTAGCTCATCTTGGCTTTATGGATCCTCAAATTGGGAATTTAGTACCTGTTTTAAAATCATATTGGCTTAATATTCATGTTTCAATTATAACAGCAAGCTATGGATTTTTAGCGCTTTGTTTTATTATAGGGATTTTAAGTTTGATTCTTTTTACCTTAAGAGGTAAAAATAAAAACATAGATTTAAACATCACTAAACTACACTGCGTTAATGAAATGTCTATGATAATAGGACTTGCAATGCTCACGATAGGAAATTTTTTAGGTGGAGTTTGGGCCAATGAAAGCTGGGGAAGATATTGGGGTTGGGATCCAAAAGAAACTTGGGCTTTGATTTCTATTGTAGTTTATACCATGGTATTACACTTAAGATTTATTTTCAAAACTTATTTTATTTTTGTTTTTGCAAGTGCTAGCGTTTTAGCCTTTTATAGTATATTAATGACTTATTTTGGAGTAAATTTTTACCTTTCTGGGCTTCATTCTTATGCAAATGGCGATGCTTTTCCTATACCAACTTTTGTATATGTTTTGATTGTACTTAATTTTGTTTTAATTGTAAGTGCAGGAAGAAAACGGGATTTAAATACGCCTAGTTTTTAAACTAGGCTTTACTTTTTTCTATTTCTTGAAGTGCTAGAATAAGATCTTTTAAATTTTCATAAGGAATATGAACTTTCCAATCTATTCCATTTTCTTTTTTTAAAGCCACACCTATACTTAAGACATCATTACTTCCTATACCATAAGGATTAGAAAGATTACAAAGACTTATTTCTCCACTTTTGCTACCATGTAACTCTATAGTTTTAAATACTTTTTTACTCATGTTTATCCCTAAAAGCTGTGATAATTTTTGCTTGAAATTTCAACCAATCTTTTTGAAGCATAATAGGAAAACCACCATAAACCCTAGCACCTTCTAAATTTTTAGTGACCCCACCTCTTGCGGCTATGGTAGCAAAATCTCCTATTTCTAAATGCCCACTTGTAGCACTTTGTCCACCCATAGTGACATTTTTACCTAAAATACTTGAGCCTGAAATTCCACTTTGAGCCACTATAAGACAATTCTCCCCTACTTCACAATTATGCCCTACTTGAACAAGATTATCAATCTTTGTGCCTTGCTTTATGATAGTACTTTCAAAAACCGCTCTATCGATAGTCGTACAAGCTCCAACTTCCACAAAATCTTCTAAAATAACATTTCCATTATGATAAATCTTATAATGCTCGCCATTTTTTGTATGCGCATAACCAAAACCATCACTACCTATAACACAATTTGCCAGTAAATGACATTTTTTACCTATTTTAGTATCATTATAAATCACAACATTTGGATGGATTATAGTATATTCACCTATACTTACATTATCGCCTATATAAGCACCTGCCATTATCACCACATGATCAGCTATTTGGACATTTTCGCCTATATAAACATTTGGCATAATCTTGGCACTTTTGGCAATTTTAGAATTTTTCTTTTCACTAGAGATTAAAGGTTTGGCAAAAAGCTTACTTAAAAGCGCAAAAGATAAATGTGGATTATCAACGACTAGCTTAATGCAATCTTTTGAAACTAAATTTTCAAATTCTTTGGAGACTAATATAGCCCCAGCTCCACTACTTGCAATTTTTTTAGAGTTTTTTTCTCCATCACAATAACTAAGTTCAGTAAAACTTGCATTATTTAATGAATTTAAAGCTGTAATTTCTATATCATCTCCACAATATTCTATGCCTAAAAATTTAGCAATTTCACTAATTTTCATTTTACCTCCATTAAAATAGAACCACTTCTAACTACACTAATAGGATTATACTTTTTCATGGTTTTTAAAAAGTTATCGATATTTTTTGCATTATCACTTGCCATTACTATAATAAACTCATCATCACTATAAGTCACACTGCCATTATAAGCTTTTAATATAGCATCTAAGCCTGCAAAATTTTCATTTAAAGCAATCTTTACCAAGGCTGTTTCTTTTTCTATAAAATCACTAGAATCAATTACTTTATAAGTAGGTATGAGTTTATGAAGTTGTTTAATAATTTGCTCAAAAACTTTTTCATCGCCTAAAGTAACGATATTTATCCTTGAGAATTCTTTATCATCAAGTGGTGCAACTGTAAGAGATTCTATATTATAACCACGCCCTGAAAAAAGCCCAACAACACGTGATAATACCCCATGCTCATTTAATACAATGACAGAAATTACTCTTCTTTTCATTTTTTATCCTTGTTTTTATAACTAGGTAAAATCATATTATAAATAGCTCCACCTGCAGGCACCATAGGTAATACATCTTCATAACGATCTATAGCTATATTTAAAACACAAGTTTTTTTAGATTCTAAAGCTGCTTTGAAAGCTTTTTGAAATTCTTCTTTGTTAGAGACATTGCAACCCTCGCAATAAAAACCTTTAGCAATAGTAATAAAATCAGGTTGACTTGTTAAATCTGTATTAGAAAATCTTTCTTTATAAAACATACTTTGCCATTGTCTTACCATGCCTAAAAAAGAATTATTTAAAATGATATTAATCACTTTAATTCCATAAGCACTTGCTGTCATTAGCTCTTGTATATTCATTAAAAAAGAACCATCGCCTACGAAATTTACCACCACTTCTTCACCCACAGCTAATTTAGCTCCAAGCGCAGCTGGTAGAGAATAACCCATAGTTCCTTGCCCACCGCTTGTTGCAAGTTGTCTTGCATAATTAAAAGGATAAAATTGCGCTACCCACATTTGATGTTGTCCCACATCAGTAATTATCCTTGCATCAGGAGCTAATCTAGCACATTCTTCTATAACCCATTGAGGTTTTAAAACTTCATCACTATCTTCATAGATTAAAGGATATAACTGCTGATATCTTTGTAAAGTTTTAAACCATTCTTGGTATTTTGTATTATCAAAACTTTCTTTTTTTAATTCTTCTAAGGTATCTAAAATAACACTTTTAATATCCCCAACTATAGGAAAATGCGCTTCGATGATTTTAGAAATAGAGCTTGGATCTATATCAATATGAACGATTTTTGCACCCTTAGCAAACTCACTTGTTTTACCAGTAATCCTATCATCAAACCTAGCGCCCACAGCAATGAGCAAATCACACTCACTTAAAGCAATATTTGCACAATAGCTCCCATGCATACCTGCCATTTTTAAATTAAGCTCATCATCACTTCTTAAAGTCCCTAAAGCCATCAAGGTTTCAACTGCAGGAATTTGACAAAAATGAATTAATTCTCTTAATTCATCACTAGCATTAGAAGCTACACAACCTCCACCTAGGTAAAATAAAGGTTTTTGAGCATTTTTAATCAAACTTACTAATTTTTTAATTTGCTTAATATTTCCTTTATAGGTTGGCTTGTAAGTTTTCATAGAAATTTCTTTAGGATAATGCCATTTACCTATAGCTGCAGTAACATCTTTAGGTATATCAATATGCACAGGCCCTTTTCTACCTGTTGTTGCAATATAAAAAGCTTCTTTTAAAATTTTAGGTAATTCTTCAATATTTTTTACTAAATAATTATGTTTTACGCAAGGCCTTGAAATACCTATAGCGTCGATTTCTTGAAAAGCATCGGTTCCTATTAAAGAATTTGCAACTTGAGCTGAAATTAAAACTAAAGGTATAGAATCACTATAAGCAGTAGCTAAACCTGTAACTGTATTAGTAAAACCAGGTCCACTTGTAACTACTGCCACACCAACCTCACCACTCATTCTAGCATAAGCATCAGCACTATGTAAGGCTGCTTGCTCGTGTCTAACTAGAATGTGTTTAAAATGAGTTTGCTTATAAATTTCATCATATATATTTAAAGCCGCACCACCAGGATAACCAAAAACTACTTTAACATTTTCTTCTTTTAATGCTTCACAAATCATTTGCGAGCCATTTAGCTCTTTCATTATTTTACCTTTTTGCTTAAAATGGAAAATATTATAACGATAATTTAATAAATATTATTTTATAAGGAGAGTTTCTTGAAAAATCAAGAAACTACTTGTGCTTTTTTAGCGTATTCTATACCTAAATCAAAAGCTTTTGCATTTGCTTCTTTAGTTTTTGCAGGTACCATGTCAAGCATAGTTTGTTTTAACGCATCAATATCAATACATTTGCTCATATAAGCAGCTATAGCTAAAGCAACAACTGATTGAGTAGCTACATTACCTACTTCTTCTTTAGCTATAGTAATAATAGGAATTTCAAAAATTTTCCATCTAGCATAATCTTCTTTGCTTGGATGAACTAAATTTGGCTCTACAACTATAACTCCACCATCGCAAACACCATCTTTGAAACCATGATAACCCTTATCAGCAGTTGAAAGCATAAAACTAACTTCACCTTCTACTGCATAAGGAAAAAAGATTTCACTTTCATCAATGATAATATCAACCTTAGTTGGTCCGCCTCTAACTTGAGAAGTATAAGTAGAAGCTTTAAAAGCATTGCGCCCTTCTTTAATGGCAGCTTTAGCTAAAATTTCACCTGCAGTGATAACCCCTTGTCCACCTTCACCGCAAAATCTTAATTGATATTTCATTTTAATGCTCCTAAATCAACCATTCTTTTTTCTTTCAAGGCTCTTCTAACTTCTTCATAAGCTTCACAATATTCTGTCTTGCTTTCATCTTGATGCAAAATTCCTGTAGGGAATTTATCTGCTCTTTGCTTATAATCTAATTGTTCAAATTTAGACTTATCCACACAACGATTTTTAATCCAATCAAGCATACTTACAGCTTCACCCATTTTATTTTTTCTACCAAGATTAATATGGCAGTTTGAAAATACATCTACAAAACTATAACCTTTGTGTGATAAGGCTTTAAAAATGATATTTTCAAGTTTATTTGCTTCAATAACATTTGTTCTTGCTACAAAAGAAGCCCCAGCAGCTTTAGTAAGTTCACAAGCGTCAAAATTTGGATCAATATTACCTGCTTGAGCAGTAACAGTGTAAAAGCCTTGTGGAGTAGTTGGTGAAGTTTGTGAGTTTGTAAGACCATAAATAAAATTATTAATTAAAATATGAGTTAAATCTATATTTCTTCTACATCCATGGATAGTGTGATTTCCACCAATTGCTAAAGTATCACCATCCCCACTTACTACGATTACATGTTTTTTAGGATTTGCCAGTTTAATCCCTGTTGCATAAGCAATAGCTCTACCATGGGTAGTATGCACTGTATTACAATTTACATAAGAACTCATTCTACCACTACAACCTATACCAGAAACTAAGCAAACATCATCCATATTCCAACCAAGTTTTTGAATAGCCCTAATAATAGCTTTTAAAACAACTCCATCCCCACAACCCCAGCACCATTGTGTTGGAAGTTTATCCACTCTTAAATATTCATCGTAATTAAAAGCCATTTTACATATTCTCCTTTACTTTAGCAATAATTTCACTTGGGGTTATAGGGCGACCATTTGCACGGTGTAAGCTAATAAAATCATCTCTTTTGCTTACTCTTTGAATTTCTTCTAAATATTGCCCCATATTAAGCTCGCTAACCATAACTTTTTCAAATTTAGATACCACTTGAGCTATTTTTTTCTCAGCTACTGGATAAAGCGTGATAGGTCTAAAAAGCCCTACTTTTACACCCTCTTCTCTAAGTCTTAAAATAGCTTCTTTAGCAGATCTTGCAACGCTTCCATAAGCAATGATTAAAAACTGCGCATCATCACACATAAACTCTTCATAAGTGCAAATTTCATCGGTATTATTTTTAATCTTACCAAACAATCTTTTCATATTTTTATCTACTATCACTCCATCTTCAGTTGGAAAACCTATATCTCCATGATGAAGTCCTGTGATATGATAACGATAACCTTCAAAGAAAGGATTTAGTGTAGCAGCTTCATTTTCCCCTGCCGCATAAGGTTTATAATCTTTTTTATCTCCTGTAAATTTTTTACGGTTAATAATTTCTAATTCTTCTAAATCAGGTAATTTAGCCTTACCATTCATATGTCCTATGGTTTCATCTAAAAGCAAAAATACCGGAGTCATGTATTTTTCAGCTAAATTAAAAGCTCTAATAGTTTCAGTGTAAGCTTCCTCTAATGAAGCAGGAGCTAAAGCTATACTTGCATAATCTCCATGTGTTGGAGCTTTTGCTTGAAACAAATCTCCTTGTGCAACTCTTGTTGGAAGACCAGTGGATGGACCACCTCTCATAACATTTACAATTACTAGTGGAATTTCAGCTATAAAACCCAAACCAATTTGCTCAGCTTTTAAAGAAATTCCAGGTCCGCTACTTGCTGTCATAGACTTAACACCACTCATAGAAGCACCCAAAGCCACACTAATACCTGAAATTTCATCTTCCATTTGTATAAAAGTACCATCATTTTTTGGTAGCATATGGCTTAATTCATGTGCTATTTCAGAACTTGGGGTAATTGGATAACCACCAAAAAATTTACAGCCACAATCAATCGCAGCTTTTGCTACTAAAACATTACCTGTTGATATTACTTCTCTCATTATTTTTCCTATGCGTTTAATTTTTTATATTTATTTTCTTTAACAGCTTGTGCTCTTTCTTTGGCTTCTGGCGTAAGCTTTGCAAATTTAAACTCATCTCTTTTGGCAACAAAAATTGCAAAATCAGGGCAGTGACTTTCACATTCACTACAGCCTATACAAGAATCAGGATGAACCACTTCTATCATCTGTCCTAAAACTGCACTGATTTCATCTCTCATTGCTAAAACTCCAGCTGGACAATAGCTAACACAGATATTACAAGCTTTACATCTTGCTTCATCAACCCAAACCGGTGTATTTTCTGGGGCTACCATTAAAATTCCTTTCTAATTTTTTGTTATTTTTAATGATTTTTTATCAAAAGTTATTTTTAAAACAAACTTTTTATTATAGCGAATTTATAGCATGAGTAAATATTATTTAAAATATAAAGTAAAACAAATAGGTATTTATAACGCAAAGTAACATTAGGAATAAAAAACTCCTAAAAATTATTTATAATTATACTGAATGAGAGAATTTTCTAATGCAATTTGTTCTTGATTGTCTAATTTTAACTCCAAAATTTCAAGCACCCCATCAAGACTTATCCTTGCCATAGCACCAAAAGCTTTTTCTTTTATGCCGTATTCTCCATCTAAAATTACACATATTGGTAAAAATTCTCCACTTTTTAAAGCCTCTATCATCCTCACACAAGCACTTGCAGGGGCTAAATATGCTGAAGTTTTTAAATATTTAATAATTTTAGCACCACCGGTTTTAACTTCTTGTTCTATTTGAGCAAGATCATATTCATTTAAAACCTCATTTAATGCTTTGTTTTGAACTTTACTTTGAGATTTTACTAAAACCATGCTATCATTGTGAAAACCTATAAGCTTAGTATCTATATAAGAAGTTTTTATATTTAGTTTTTTACCCACTTCATATTTAAATCTAGCATTATCCAAAACGCCTGCCATAGCAATGATTTTCTTTGATGAGAATAATTTACTTTCATAAAGAGTATCCAGTAGAAAATCTACAGGATTACTTACTATGATAAACAAAGGATCGTTGTTAAATTTTTTAATATTATTGGCACACTCAAGCATAATTTTAGCATTAATAGCAAAAAGCTCATCCCTACTTTGACCTTCTTTTCTAGCTACTCCCGCACTAAAAACAACCACTTGAGAATCTTTTGAGTGCGCATAATCATCCGTGCAAGTTATTTTAATATCAAAATTAAAAGCAGCTATGCTCTGACTTAATTCCAATTCTCTAGCAAAAAGCAAATCTTTATTAATATCAATCAAAACAAGCTCATCAACCAACTCTCTTAAAATCAAAGCATAAGCAGTACTTACACCAACATTTCCTGCACCTATGATGGTGATTTTCATTTTTACTCCTTTTTGTATTTATTTCACTAAATTAACCGGCAATTCAAAAATATTTTTAATTAAATGATAAGGAAGTTGCAAGCTTTGCGCAATAAGTTGAGTTTTAAACTCAGGGTTTTCTATTGTTCCGCTTAATTTAATTTGCGTACTAATTTGTCTATCTTTGCCTAATATAATTTGATTAATGATAGGAACTTTAGAAATAACCGAACTGGCTGATTTTAACGTTCTAAGCTCTAACAAACCGTCCACTTGATTATTTCTTAAGTTGATTTTAACTTGACCTAGCACATCTGCACTATCGCCATTAAAATTAAGTGCGTCTATCTCAAAAAGATCTTTTTTACGATTAAAACTTATACCAGCATTTTCAACACTAAAGCCTTTTTCATTAAAGGTAGGCGCCTTAAATAAAATTAAACTAGGTATGGTATCAATAAAACTTAAAAGCTGTTGATGAAATTTCAAATCTTTTAAATAAGTATCTTTAAACAAAAACTTACCTTTGAAAAAATCAGTACTATTGCCATCTATATAAAGATTAAACTCACCTTTTTCAAAAACATTTTGACGCATAAAAGTGTTTAAAAAATCATCATCCATTTTTAAAGCTCTAATTTGCATTTGATTTTCTTTAAGCAAAAAATCAAATTTAGATTCATTTCTATTTGCCCAAGCTTTCACATAATCTTTTTTAATTTTAGCGTCAAATTGATCAAAATCTAAGGTTTTATTAAAATCTTTCAAAATTAAATCTATATTTTTCCCACTAATATTATAAGTTGAATTTTCAAGGGTATCTAAAGTATTTTCCGTATCTTGCTGAGAAATTAACAAATTAATATTATTTAAAGTAATATTCACATCATCATTATCTTTTTGTGCAAAAACACTACCGCTTGCACTAGTTAAATTAAAATCATCACCTTTTATTTTTATACTAAAACTATCATATTCATAAGGATTGTTATCTTTATAGAGTAAAAATGATTCAAAAGTAGTATTATTAATATCTACATTAAAATCTTGGAAATTTAAAGTGTTTAAAGATAATTCCCCATCATGCACTTTATTTTTTTGCATTAATTTAGAATAATTTTTATATTTTGCAAGTTTTTCAACAAAAACAGACATACCTTTATCAAAATTTAAAGTTGTAGTAAATTCTTTATTATATAAACTAATATTTTTGTCAAAATCAAGGCTTAAATCAAGAATTTTATTTTCCATTTTTAAGCTCTCTTGTGGTAATTCTAAATTTGTTATAAAGGTTTTAAAATCACCTTTTTTCTGTTTTAAATTAACACTTGCATTAAAATCACCGTTAATCATACTACTTTGCACACTTGCATTTTGTATATCTAGCTTATCTTTTTTTAAAGTAAGATTTGCTTGAGCTATCTTAAAATCACTTATATTTATATTTGAATTAATAATATTAAAACTACCATTATAAGTAGTTTTCTCAGGATGATCAAAAGGAATTTTCAGTGTTAAATCAGTCTTTGTGATACCATTATTTTGTAAAAATGGTAATTTTATATCGTATAAAAGCAAAATTTTATTAACCCTATAATCAGCTCTAGTATTATCACTTTTAATGCGTATATAAATTCCTGCTTTTTCATTTAGCATATTATCTATGTAAATTTGACTTTGAGCTAAATCATAATTATTAAAACGCAATTCATCGTAAATAAAATCAAGTCTTTGTTTTGCAAATTCAAGTCTTACAAAAGGACTTACGATAGGATCTATTCCTTTATCTAAAACTACTTTTAAATTATTTACATAACCTTTAGCGTTGATATCATTTAAATAATATCTATGCTTTCCAAAGTCTGCAAAACCGCTTAATTTTTCTATAAAATAAAAATCAGCCTTTACCTTACCACCCACCCAAAGAGCAAGATTAGAAGGCAAATGCACTCCATTTTCTACTAAAATATCAAAAATTTGCGAAATATTATTTGAACTGATATTTTCTAATTCATAAGCAATCTCTTCTCTTTTGAGTGAAAATTTAACATCACTTTTTAAAAAATCACTATCGATTTTACCTTTAAAAGTATAAAATTTTGTCTTAGGATTAATAAGCAAGGAGCCAATTATGCTAAGATTGTGATCTTTTAAAAGAAAATTATCAATATTAGCTTGTATATTTTTATCACTAATTTTTAAATTCACTTTTACTAAAAGATTTTTACTGTTTACAAAAAATAAATTATTTTTATAAATTAACTCCACAGGATAGTTATTGACAAACATTTCATCAATATTGATTTCTTGAAAAAACCAATAAATATATTTTACATCTTTGATAAGCTGCACAGCTTTACTTGCGCTAGTTTCATTTTGAGTACTTTGACTTTGAGAATTTACTACGACTTTTTTAGCATTTAAAATGAGTTTTTTATCTAATTTAATATATAATTTCTCCAAATTAATAGAAGAAAATTCTAATTTTTCTATGTAAATTCCATTTTTGAGGTAAATAAACAAAGCAATGAAAAGTATCATAGGTAATGCTAAAAATTTAAGAATTTTTTTAATATGTTGTGATTTGATTTTAATTTTTCTTTTATCCATTTTTTATTATCTACTTTTACCTATAAAAACAAACTCTGTAGTTTTTATACCACAAGGTTCTGTTAGCAAGATTATAACGCAATTAGATAAAAATAACTATAAAATGAGCAGTATTGATAAATATACTTTATATTTTTTGGGCCATCCGCAATCTGGCTGGATAAATATAGGCACAAAAGAACTAAATAGAGTTGAATTTTTACATAAGCTTACCGTTGCTAAAGCAGCGCTTGAAACTATTACTTTAATTCCTGGAGAAACGACTGAAATTTTCTTTGAAGAACTAGCACAAAAATTAAATTTAAATGCCAAGACTTTAATGCAGGAATTTTACAAACAAAGTCCTTTTAAAGAAGGTATGCTTTTTCCTGAAACTTATAAAATTCCAAAAGGTATCACAGAAGAGCTTTTGGTAAAATATCTTTTAGCTTATTCTACAAATGAATTTAAAAAACTTTCTTATAAAATTTTTAGAGAATATAATGAAAAAAAATGGCATGAGTATATCATTATAGCGTCCATTATACAAAAAGAAGCAGCGAGCAATGAAGAAATGCCTATAGTTTCATCTGTGATTAGAAATCGTTTAAGAAAAGGTATGAAGCTTCAAATGGATGGGACATTAAATTATGGAAAATACTCTCATGAAAAAATCACTCCACAAAGAATAAGATCAGATAATAGTTCTTACAATACTTATAAATTTAATGGCATACCAAAAGAAGCTGTATGTAATGTTTCATTTGAAGCTGTTAAGGCAGCTATTTTTCCTGCTAAAACAGAATATTTATACTTTGTAAGAGATAAAAAAACCAATAAGCATATTTTTACCTCTACTTTAAAAGATCATAACAAGGCAATAAGAAATTGATTATAAAATTTCTCTTTGGCCTTTTGCATCAGGTTCGCTTAAAACACCTGTTTGTGAAAGTTGTTCTATGATATTTGCTGCGCGGTTATAGCCTATTTTCAAACGTCTTTGCAAATAAGAAATACTAGTTTTTCTATCTTCTAAGATTACAGCCTTTGCTTCTTCATAAAGTTCATCTAAATCCCCATCATCAAATTCACTTCTTTTATAAGCTCCATCTTGGCTATCATCTTTTAAAAAACTCTCATCATATTCTACTACTTGTTGAGCTTTTAAAAACTCTACTATATTTTCAATTTCATTTTCGCTTGCAAAAGGTGCGTGCAAACGCACTAAACCACTCATACCAGGAGGAGTAAATAAGCAATCTCCACGCCCTAACAAACTTTCAGCCCCCATGGAATCTAAAATAACCTTAGAGTCTATCTTTTGCCCTACTTTATAAGAAATTCTACTTGGTAAATTTGCTTTTACAACCCCGGTAACAACATCTACTGAAGGGCGCTGTGTAGCTACGATTAAGTGAATTCCACTTGCTCTCGCCATTTGCGCTAAACGACCTATATAAAACTCTACATCCTTACCCGCAGTCATCATTAAATCAGCCAACTCATCAATAATCACTACAATAAATGGTAAGATTTCACCACCTTGCTCTTTGATTTTTTCATTGTAATTTTCTATATTTTTAGTTTTTGCTTCAGCCATCAAACGATACCTGCGTTCCATTTCAGCTACCATATTCGATAAAGCATTTACCGCCTTTTTAGGATCAGTAATTACCGGTGTAAGTAAATGTGGTATATCATTATAAATACTAAATTCAAGCATTTTAGGATCTATCATCATTAATCTTAGTGTTTTTGGCGAATTTCTATAAAGCAAAGATAAAAGCATAGAGTTAATTCCCACACTTTTACCACTTCCTGTAGTTCCTGCTATTAAAAGATGAGGAAGCTTTTTAAGATCTGTGATGAAAGGATCGCCTACTATATCTTTACCTAAAGCTATAGTTAAAGGTGAGCTAGAATTTTTAAATACCTCACTTTCTAAAATTTCTCTTAAGTAAATCGTATCGATTTTTTCATTTGGAACTTCAATTCCCACTACATCCTTACCTGGAATTGGAGCTTGAATTCTTATAGTTTGAGCTTTTAAAGCCATAGCTAAATCATCTTGTAAAGATAAAATTTTACTTACTTTAACATCTGCCGCTGGACGAAATTCAAAAGTAGTTACAACAGGACCTGTGTAAGTTCTAACTACATCGCCACCTATTTTAAAGCGTCTTAATTTTTCCAATAAATCATAAATTTTTCTATCGATTTCTTCTTCATTTATCTCGCTTTTGCCTTCTTTTGGCATAGTTAAAAAATCTAAAGGTGGCAAAGAAAAATCTTTTGGTTTTTCAAAATTTCCAAAGTCAAGATCTTTTAATAAAGCTTTATTTTCACTCACTTCATTAGCGATAGAATGGTGTGTTTTGTTTTCTACTGCTTCTACTATAGGCTCTTGGGTAATCTCAAATGGAACTTTTTCTTCTTTAACTTCAATTTGTACTTCTTCTACCATAAAAGGACTTTCATAGTTTCTTTTACCTCTTAGCTCTTCTATACTAACAGGCTTAGCAAAATCATCTTCACTAAAATCAAGTTCTTTTACTTCATTTTGCGGGATAAAATCCTCATCTTTAAAATCTTTTACCCCTAAAAAGCTAGTTTTGTTTTGAATTTTTTTAAACTCAGCTTCTTTTTGCGCTTCTATAGCGTTTAATTCTTCAATTTTTTTAAAATCCTCATTAAGTTCTTCTAAAATTTTTTCTTTTTGTAAAGCTTTATACTCTTCTAGCAATTTAGCTTTTTGTAGCATTTGCTCACGCTCTTTAAGCTCTTTGGCAAATAAAGAATTTTCTTCTATCACTTCTTCTTTGTTTTCATTTAAGTCCATATTACGTCTTTTATAACTTGGCTCATCTAAATTTTTACTTTTTAAGGTTTGAGTATAAATATCTTCACTATTGTTTTTATATTTTGACAAATACTCTTCAGGGGTCATTTCATCTTCCTTTATATTTATTTGACTAGCTTTTTGAGCAAAACTTGCGATAGGCTCTGAAAGCTCATGAATATAGCTTGAGCTTAACTTTTTATCCTCTTCGCTAATTATCACTTCTTCTAATTCTTGATTTTTTAAATCTTCAAGATTGAATTTTTTACTTTCTTGAACCTCTTGTTTTGGCAACTCTTCTTTCTCAATGAGTTCTTCTTTTTTTTCTTTGATTAAAAGCTCTTGCTTAAGTTTTTCTTGTTCTTCTTTGGTTTCATTTTCGTATTTATCACCACCAAAAAATCCAAAAATTTTATTTTTAATTAAAGTTTCAAGTTTTAAATAAAAATCAAAATCAAGCTCTATTTTAAATACTTCTTTGATAATATGCGGAAAAGAAATACTAAAAGCAAAAGCTAAAAGCAAAATCACTAAGATTAAACTTCCTATTTTTCCAAAAAGTCCATCTAAAATCACAAACATAGCAGAAGCTATATAACCTTTATCTTGTAAAAATGCTGAGGCAAAAACAAGCGAAGCAAAAATGCAAGTAAAGATAGCTACACTAAATCTACGCTCAATAAGTTCAAAGTTATAATCATTTTTATATAAAAGATAATTAAACCAAAAAAAGACAAAAGGGTAAAATTTAGTCAATGATCCAAATAAAAAATAACTAAGTTTTGCTAAAGAATACCCTATAATACTTACCAAGGCTTGATCGGGTATCAAAGCACTTAGACAAAAATAAAAAATTAAAATATTAAAAATAATAAAAATAGCTTCTTTTTTTATAACACATCCTTTTATAAAGAAAAAAGCTATTATATCAAAAATTATAAGTAGTTTAATAAACTCATTTGAGAAATTTTAGAAGTAGCGGAAAGCATAGCTTGATAAGAAACCATAGTTTGCATAAACATCATATATGTTTGCCCATAATCAGCATCAGTCACACCACTTTTTATAGAAGCAACATTAACATTTAAAAAAGTCATTCTTTTATTTGTTTCTTCTATATTGTTAGTATAAGCTCCTATGGTTGTTTGCATTTTTCTAACATGATCTTGTAAATGATCAATCCTTTCTAATGCGCCTTGTAAACCTGTATTTCTAGGATCACTTCCTTCTGAATCAGCCCTCATGCTACCGTTTAAAACCGCATCTATCATCTCGTCCAAATCTTTAATCAAATCAATATTTGGATCATCGATAGTTAAAGAATTATTTGCACTAAATACAAAACCTGAACCATTGCTTACTTCTCCTGCTGGGGGAAAGCCGCTATTTGAATTTGAATCTTTAATGGTAAGACCTATATTAGTATTAGTTGAAAACTTATCAGTAATACTTATACGACCTTTATAGTCCATACTAACTTCAACAAAACCCTTGGAATCAGCTATGTCTTGTTGGATAGTTTGAAAATCATTATTATTAATAGTTCCGTTTGGATTTGCATTAATAGTTGCTGTAGGAACATTATCGCTTGCAAACATACCTATAATATCATTTAACTGACCATAAGTAATATCTTCAGGTCTTGTTTGCATACCCACTGAAGCTCCTGTTGCTTCATTATATTGAGAATGAGTAATAGGAAAACTTATAGTTTGACCCGGATTATTTGGATCAGGATAACTTACAGTAGAATTTTCTAAATCAATAGTTACGTTATATTTTTGACCGCTTCTAGAAGTGATTTCCATTTGAAGTTGTTGGCCAACCATACTACCATTAGCATTTGCAACGACTTCACTTAATTTTGTACTATCAGTAGCATACTCACTAGTGCCTTTAATCACTTGAGAAACATTTCCAAAAACAGTATTGCCATCTTTTTCAAAAGGCACATCAAAATCAGCTCCATTAGTTTTATTACCATTGATATTGCTTTTTATAAAGTCTGTTTTGTAAATATCGACAGTAAATTGCTTACCTCCCACTTCCACTGTTACTGGACTTTTAGTATTATTTAAATCTCCATTATGTGCTGCTTGCATAATACGATTAGTTACATCCTCCATGCTGATACCTTCAGCTTTAGCAGCATCACTTAAATCTTTAATTTGTTCTGCGTCTTGAAGTTGTGGTGTCATAGCAACTGCATGAAAATCTAAAGAACTACTTCCCTCTTTTAAACTCTTTATTTCTATTTGGCCACTATCATTCAATGCGACCTTAACAACCTCATTTCCCTCTGTATTGCCATATAGCTTTCCAATATTTTCTAAAACATCTTCAATTTTAGCATCAGGATCTATATCCAAAGTAGCTTTAAAACTTGTTCCATCAGGTCTAACGCCTTGAATATACATTGATGAGTGTGGAAAAGGAAGTTTCTCATCATAGCCATCTTCGAAATTTTTATCAGGATCAAGTTTGCCATTTTGAACATAATTTTGGCCTATTAAATACGAAAATTTAGACTCTCCTGTTAAATATTCTTTTTTATCTGGATAACGAGCATCAGTGAAAGAAACATTTGTTGAAATGATTTTATTTATATTTGAATCAGGTTTAAAAAATAAATCCCAACCAGGTATATTATAAGGAATTTGCGTGCCAGCACCACTAACTACAAAAATGTTATCTTTGTTGCCAGTATAGTTTCCATATTTATCAAAAGGCATATTAGCACTATTTGATCCTGCAAACAAATACTGCCCATTAATGCTAGTGTTGGCAATATTTACAATAGAATCTCTCACAAGTTTAAGTTCTTTTGCTATAGCTTCTCTTGATTCTTGAGAGTTACCATCGCTTGCAGCTTTTGTTAAGAGTGTTTTAAATTTTTCCAAAAGTTCGGTGATATTTTTTAAAGCCGTATCTGTGTTTTTTGCTAATTCCATAGCTGATTGAGTTCCTTCAATTACCTGACCTATATTAGCTAGTTCATATTCTAATCTTGAACCATTAATATAAGTATTGGCATTTTCCCAAGAGTGCTGTATAAGTTGACCTGTTTGTAATTGCAAATTATATTTATTAAGTAAAGACTGACCACCCGTGTAGTTTTGTATAGAAGTGTAGTAAGTATACTGGTTACTAATTCTCATTATCTTGCTCCGCAAATAAATTTTTTAATTATTTACAAGCAAAAAAAGTTCCAATTTTAAAGATATTTTAATTTACTATATAAATATTTTTATATTGCTTTAATTTTTTTTTAGTATAATTTTACATTCTATATTTTTAATCTAAAATCTTAAAAAAGCCCGAGTGGTGAAACTGGTAGACGCGCCAGACTCAAAATCTGGTAAGGGCAACCTTGTGTCGGTTCGAGTCCGACCTCGGGCACCATTTGTTTTTTACTCCCAAGTGTTTTTTTGGCAAATTGTATTCAAAATATTAAAAAAGAGTTTTTATTTTAATTAAACAAACCACACCTGCTAAGTCTATCATTTACT